>CAYUYI010000124.1:0-6440 GCA_964448995.1 uncultured Propionivibrio sp.
TCGGTCATCAGCCCCATCCCGAGCAGAAAGAGGCCGACACCGCCGCCCAGGCCGCCGATCAATGCAAACGTGTCCATACCGGATATTCTTGCATGACGACCGTCCCGACATGCCGTTTCGTCGGTATCGACTTGCTATGGCAGCGGCCGACGACGCCAGAACAACTTCTCGACTTCGATAGCGGCAAATACCAGCAACCCCGCCGCCACGACACGAAGCCAGGTTTCGGCATCGAGGTGATCAGTGCCAAACAGCCCTTGTTTAAAGGGCAGGTGCGTCATTGCGAGCTGCAGCGCCACCAGTGCCGCGACCGCCTTCAACGCGATGGTATTGCCGAACAATCCCTCCTTCGACAGTACCGAGCCGGTCAGCCGACGACAGTTGAAGAGGTAGACGATCTGCCCCATGACCAGCGTATTCACTGCGGCTGTGCGGGCGAACTCCAGACTCATGCCGCGTTCGATCTCCCAAAGGAACATGCCGAACGAGGTGGCCACCAGCAGGACCGTTACGAAGCCGATGCGCCAGAGCATGAAGCCGTTGACTAGTGGTTCCTTCGGATCGCGCGGCGGCCGCGCCATCAGCCCAGGTTCAGGTCGCTCGAAGGCGATAGCCAGCGACAGCGTCACCGCCGTGACCATGTTGACCCACAGGATCTGCACCGGTGTGATCGGCAGAGTCATGCCCAGTAGCACGGCGATCAGCACCATCGACGCCTGGCCTACGCTGGTAGGCAACACGTAGACGACCGCCTTGCGCAGGTTGTCGTACACCGTCCGACCTTCCTCGACGGCAGCCGCAATGGAGGCGAAGTTGTCGTCGGCGAGCACCATCTCGGCGGCTTCCTTGGCGGCCTCGGTGCCCTTGTGTCCCATCGCTACACCGACATCGGCACGCTTCAGCGCCGGCGCATCATTTACACCGTCTCCGGTCATCGATACCACCTCGCCGTTGGCCTGCATGGCTTCGACCAAGCGCAGCTTGTGTTCGGGGCTGGCGCGGGCAAAGACGTCAACCTCGCGCACGGCCTGACGAAGCGCCCCTTCGTCCATTGTTTCGATCTCGGCGCCGGTCAGTGCCCGGTCGCCTGTTACGCGCATCCCCATCGCGCGAGCGATGGCGGCGGCTGTCACCGCATGGTCACCGGTGATCATCTTGACCCGGATGCCTGCCGAATGGCAGGCCGCCACGGCGCGAATCGCTTCCTCGCGCGGCGGGTCCATGATGCCGGCAAGTGCCAGCAGGGTTAGCCCGCTCTCGACATCGGCGAAGGCAAGTTCGCGCTTGCCTTTCTCCATTGGCGCCGTGGCCAGCGCCAGCACGCGGAAGCCTTGTGCTGCCAATTCATCAATCCGCGCCTGCCATAGCGATGGATCAATGGTCTTGTCTTCGCCATTGGTGCGCTGTTTCGCGCACATGCCGATCACGCGCTCGGGCGCGCCCTTGACGAAAGTAAAGGCGTGCCCTGCATGGTCATGGTGCAGCGTCGCCATGAAGCGGTGCTCGGATTCGAAGGGAATGACGTCGATACGCGGTAGCGTCTCGGCCTGGAAGCGAGGATCCAGCCCAGCCTTCAGTGCCAGCGTCAGCAGCGCGCCCTCGGTCGGATCGCCTTCGAGTTTCCACTCGCCCTCTGTATCGCGCAGGACGGCATCGTTGCAGAGCAGCGCGATGCGGGCGATGTCGACAAGTTCCGCCGGATCAATGTACCGGTCATTTGCGGTGAAACCGCCGTGCGGCGCATAGCCAACACCGGAAACCTCGATCAGCCTGTCCACCACCGCCAGGCGCTGGACAGTCATTTCGTTCTTGGTCAGCGTGCCGGTCTTGTCGGAACAGATCGTCGTTACCGCGCCCAGCGTCTCGACGGCTGGCATGCGACGAATGATGGCGTTGCGCCCAGCCATGCGCTGCACACCGATGGCCAGCGTGATGGTCATGATCGCAGGGAGTCCCTCGGGAATCGCCGCCACCGCAAGACCCACGGCAGCGAGAAACATTTCGCCGGCCGACTGACCGTGGACGATCATGCCGAAGGCGATGGTCGCCGCTGCCAGCACCAGAATGCCGGCGGTCAGCCAGCGACCGAACTGGGCCATTTGCTTGAGGAGCGGGGTGTCGACGGACTCCACTTCGGCCAGCATGCGCCCGATACGGCCGATTTCGGTCGCATCTCCGGTGGCGACTACCACGCCACGCCCCTGTCCGAAAACCACCAGCGTGCCGGAATAGGCCATGCCGGTGCGATCGCCGATGGGGGCATCCTCGGCCACGGGGTCGGGCGACTTTTCGACGGGTTCCGATTCGCCGGTCAGCGCCGCCTCCTCGATGCGCAGGCTGCGCATCTCGATCAGACGCAGGTCGGCCGGTACCTTGTCGCCGGAGGCGAGCAGGACGATGTCGCCGGGCACCAGTTCGGCGGCGTCGATCTCCTGGCGGCGGCCGTCACGCAATACCGCGGCATGCAACGAGAGCATGTTGCGGATGGCGTCGAGCGATTTCTCGGCCTTGCCTTCCTGGACGAAGCCGATCAGGGCATTGATGATCACCACCCCGAGGATCACGGCGGTATCAACGCCATGGCCAAGCAGCGCGGTCACCACTGCCGCGCCGAGCAGCACGTAGATCAGGACGTTGTGGAATTGCAGCAGGAAACGCAGGAACGGGCCGCGTTTCTTTGGTGGCGTGAGTCGGTTGGGGCCGTGTGCTGCCAAGCGTTGGGCCGCTTCAGTGGCATTCAGACCGGCGCTAGTCGATCCTTGTCCGGTAAGTGCGGCATCGGCATTAAGAGCATGCCAGTTGTCGTTGTGCATGGTGCTTCTCCATGGTCAAGGCACGAGCAGCACGTTGCGGCCCGCTTGATACAGTACGTTCTGGGTAACGCTGCCCAGCAGCCTTTCATCCAGTGTCGTGCCCCCATGCTTGCCAATGACGATCAGATCGGCAGCAGAACGCTCTGCTTCCCGAATCACAACGGCAGCCGGATAACCATGGACTAACAGCTTGCCGACTGCCGTATTGGCCCGCAGGGCCTGAATCTGTTCCTGCATCTTAAGTTCTGCACGAGAGAACTCATCCTTGCGATATCGCTCGATATCATCCCCCGAGGCACCGGCCAAGCGCATGCGGCCCTCGAATGCAACGGAGTATGCATGCACAAGTTGCTGACGCGCTTTCGGAAACCACGCGACGGACAGTTGCGCGGCACGCGTTGAATTATCAGAGAAATCGGTCGCCACCAGGACGCTGGAAAAGTCGGCGCTGGCAGGACGGCGCGCCAACAATACGGGCAATTCGGTACGCTTCAACACCTTGAGGGCCGTGCCGCCAATCACGGTGTCGCCGATCCAATCCTCGCCGTGCTCGCCGACGACCAGCAGTTGGGCATTTTGTTCGTGGCAGAAGACGGCGATCTCGTTGGCTGCCCGACCGGTTCTTGTTTCACCGCGCACCCGCACGCCATGTCGCACAGCCAGTTCCCGCACCTGTTGTGACAAACGGTTGCGTGCGACGAGTACAGGCTCGGTACCCGCCCATCGTTCGGCTTCGTAGATGGACTTGATTGTCGCCCAGAAGCCATCGTTGAAGACATGTAGCAGCACCAGTTCAGCATCCCACTGCTTTGCCAGCAGCGCCGCCTGTTCAACAGCATGATCCGAGGCGGGAGACAGGTCGGTCGCGGCGACAAGGGTGCTAACAGCTTGTAGAGATGGATTGTCCATGACGCCCTCCAATTTGAGAGAAGCTCTAATTCTCCACGAGGGCGATGACGCCCTCATGGAATCCTACAATCAATCGCTGCTGTTGGCGACGCCGAGCAGATGCAGCAGACTGGTGAAGAGGTTGAAGATCGAGACGAACAGTGAAACAGTCGCCATCACATAGTTGGTTTCGCCGCCGTGAATGATGTTGCTGGTCTCGTAAAGAATGAGGCCTGACATCAGCAGCACAAAGGTAGCGGAGACGGTCAAGGATAGCGCCGGAATCTCGAAGAAGATCGCCGCAAGGCCGGCCAGGAAGGCGAGCAGGATGCCCACCATCAGAAAGCCGCCCATGAAGCTGAAGTCCTTGCGGGTCGTCAGCGCATAGCCCGACAGGCCGAGAAAGATCGCCGCCGTGCCGCCCATCGCCATCATCACCGTCTGGCCACCGTTGGGTAGCGACAGATAGTGACTGATGATCGGGCCGAGCGTGTAACCCATGAAACCGGTCAGCGCGAAGACCAGGCCAACCCCAAGACCGCTGTCGCGGAACTTGGTGATGGCGAACAGCAGACCGAAATAGCCGACCAGCGTGATCAGGATGCCCGGATGGGGCAGTTTCAGCGCCATCGAAAGTCCAGCCGCAGCCGCTGCAAAGAGCAGCGTCATCGACAGCAGCGTGTAGGTATTGCGAATGACCCGGTTGGTGGCAAGCACCGAATCGGTACCGCGCGGCAGGGCAATCGCTTGGGCTTTTGGATAGTTCATGGCTTTCTCCTGATGGTGGATGGATGGGTATCTCAACTCATTGCAGCGACCAGGTTGCCCTGTCGGATGCCGGAGCGATCAATCTTGACCAGTCTGGACAACTGTTTCGACACGGTGTGATGAAGGCGGTCGGTGACGCGATCGATGACCTCCATCATGTTGGCGCCCAAATCCTCGACTACCAGAATGGAGTTGTCCTTGAGGCGCAAAACGACTCGGCAAAGCTTGTCGGCGCCGCCACGGTCGGGTCCGTTAATGTCATGCATGCGCATGGTGACTTCCTGAACAGCATGGGAAAACCGCGCAAGTGTGACGTTCAACTTGTTGGCGGCAACGACGCGCAGCCTGGAGGCACGGACCAAACCCTTCACATGAATTTGCATCTGCATTTTTTATCTCCTCTTCAACAGAGCAGCTCACGCTGCGGAGATGTCAATGTAGCCAAAACACATTGTGCGGTATATTCGTATTTACAACGCATTCAATACGAGATTATCGTATAAAAGGACTTTGCGTGAACCTCAAGCATCTCTTCTATTTCTGGAAAGTAGCCAGGCATGGCGGCGTGTTGCGCGCCAGCGAGGCCATCCACATTTCTCCGCAAACCTTGAGTGGTCAGATCAAGTTGCTCGAGGATCGGGTCGGCACAGCACTCTTCAAGCGCAACGGGCGCACACTGGAACTCACGGAAGCAGGAAAGCTTGCCATGGGGTATGCAGACGAAATGTTCACGCTCAGCGCGGAACTCGATCAGGTATTGCGACAGTACCCGGAAGGGCGCTCCATCGAGTTTCGTGTCGGTGTTTCGGATGCGTTACCGAAATCACTGGCGTACCGACTGCTGCGCCCTGCCATCAAACTCGACGAACCCGTCCGCATCGTCTGCCGGGAATGGCGTCTCGACCGACTGCTGGCCGAATTGGCCCTGCATCGCCTTGACCTGGTCATTTCTGATACACCGGTGCCCACCAATGTCGAGGTCAAGGCCTACAGCCACAAGTTAGGGGAATCCGACGTGACCTTCATGGCGCACCCGAAACTGGCGAAGCAATCAAAATTGCCTTTCCCGAAAAATCTGGAGCAACTGCCGCTCCTCTTGCCGGGAGAGGACTCGGCGATGCGCAAAGCCATCAATGAATGGCTCGACCAACAACGGTTGAAGGTTTCCGTCGTCGGCGAATTCGACGATGCCGCGTTGATGGCTGCCTTCGGCCGGGAGCAAGTGGGGGTGTTTCCAATTCCGAGCGTACTCGCAAACGAGTATTCCCAGAAAGATGTCCTCGTCGAGATAGGTTCCGCCGACACTCTCCGCATCAAATACTTTGCACTTACCATCAAGCGCCGACTAACTCATCCTTGCGTCCTGGCAATTACATCGCAGGGAACCAAGGTCCTTCATGAAGCTCCATAGGATCGGGGCGAAGAAGCCTTTGACGATCTCGTTGTGAACCAGTCAGACCGGTAGGTTCGGTTGTATCCGAAATGAGAGCTAATGACATCCTCGGATGGTGCGTTTTCCGTCCCAGATCAATCTGTACCTGTGCGTCAGGTAACGTTTTCATTGCTGTCCGACAAGTCCCATCAGGCCAACGGCCGGACTGGCCGAGCAGTGTGAATTGCTCTTCCCGCAGCTTTCAAAGTGCAGCGGCCGTTCAAGGTGCGTTTTCCCGGAGCACTGAACGGCGGCTGGCCGGGTGCTGTCTGGCACCACATGGTCAATACGACGAAATTGGGCGGTCAGGTGCAACGAGATCGCGCGGTCAACTCGGTTGAGATTTTGCATTCACGCTTTGGAAAACCTGGTGTTCAACGCGGAAGTCCTCACTCGCCGGGTAACTTACGTAAGAAAGGTTGATTCCTGTGGCTGGCGTGAGTGAATGTTCGTTTTGACAGCGATTGTTGGGCGTAGTAGTCTTGGTCGGCGCTTACGGGTTCGCGCGTGCTTCAATGAACCTGCTATTTGGCGGCTAG
>CAYUYI010000125.1:0-6433 GCA_964448995.1 uncultured Propionivibrio sp.
GATGGGCGGGAAAGGAAACATCTCGGTGGTTGCCAACGTTGCGCCACGCATGATGCGTGAGATGTGCGCTGCCGCCATGGCAGGCGACCTTGTCAAGGCGCGTGAGCTGCATTTCCGCATGCTCGGTTTGCATCGACATTTGTTCTGCGAGGCGAATCCCATCCCCGTGAAATGGGCGTGCCAGCAGCTTGGTCTGATCGGTGAAGGCGGTATTCGTCTGCCGTTGAGTCCGCTGTCGCCCGAATGTCACGATCGGGTTCGTGGCGCATTGCGTCAGGCAGGTCTTCTGGCCTGATTTTTCCAGTTTCCGGCTTTCAGGAATTTCCGATGAAATTTGCAGTGTTGCGCGTTTCGCTGTGCGTCGCGGCGATCGTTTTGGCTGGTTGCAGCTCGATTGGCCTTGAGACGAAAAAGATCGATTACAAATCCGCCTCGGCAGTCAAAGTGCCGACATTGGAAATTCCTCCGGATCTGACCTCGCCAACCCGTGACGACCGCTATGCGGTTCCGGATTCGGCGGGTAAGGGGTCGGCGACATTTTCTCAGTATGCGGGCGAGCGTGGTGCGAAAGCGCAGGCGCAGCAAAGCGCGGTGTTACCGAAGGTGGACAAGACCCGTGTCGAACGCTCCGGAAGCCAGCGCTGGCTGGTTGTGGGTGAAACACCGGACAAGCTGTGGGACCAGGTCAAGGATTTCTGGCAGGAGACGGGGTTCCTGATCAAGCTGGAATTGCCCGAAGCCGGTGTGATGGAAACGGATTGGGCCGAAAACCGCGCAAAAATTGGTCAGGATTTTCTCCGCAACATGCTGGGCAAGGTGCTTGATTCCCTCTATTCGACGCCGGAGCGCGATATGTTCCGGACGCGTCTTGAACCCGGTGCCGAACCCGGAACAACCGATATTTTCATCAGCCATCGCGGTATGTATGAGATATTCACGACGGAAGGCAAGGATCAGACCAAGTGGCAACCGCGTCCAGCAGATCCTGAGCTTGAAGCAGAGATGTTGCGGCGCCTGATGGTGCGTTTCGGGTCCGATCAGAAACGTGCCGAACAGGAAGTGGCGGCAGCGAAGAATCGCCCCGCCGAGCGCGCTCGTCTGAAGCGCGGCAGTGATGGTGCCGGTACGCTCGAAGTCGAGGAGGCCTTTGATCGTGCCTGGCGTCGCGTAGGCCTGGCCTTGGATCGCGTTGGTTTTACCGTCGAGGATCGTGATCGTTCGAAAGGAATCTATTTTGTTCGTTACGTCGATCCCGAATCGGAGGGATTTAACAAGACGGATGGGCTGCTTTCGAAACTGGCCTTCTGGAAACCCTCGGCGCCGGCACCGCAGGAACGTTATCGGGTGTACGTCAAAGACAGCGGTTCGGTGACAACGATCCAGATCTTGTCGAACGAGGGGGGTATCAATCAGAGCGATACTGCCAAGAAGATTCTCGGGTTGCTGTTCGACCAGTTGAAGTGATGCGTTTTGCCTCGCTCGGTAGCGGCAGCCGGGGAAACGCCCTGGTCGTCGATGCCGGCGAGACGCGCGTGATGGTCGATTGCGGTTTCTCGACCCGATCCGTCGTCGAACGGCTATCACGTCTTGGCCTCGAGCCAGCATGTCTTGATGCGCTACTGATCACGCATGAACATAGTGATCATGTTTCCGGGGCCGCGCGTTTTTCGGCGCGTTATGGCGTTCCTGTCGTCCTGACGCATGGCACGTTTGTTGGGCTCGGGCGCATGCAGGCGCAACTTCAGAATTATCGTTTGGTCGATAGTCACGCAGCGTTTTCGATCGGACGTCTGGAGGTGCAGCCCTTTCCCGTGCCGCACGATGCGCGCGAGCCGGTTCAATATGCTTTTTCAGACGGGTCGAAACGACTTGGCGTCCTGACCGATTGCGGGTCGATCACGGCGCATGTGGCCGAGGTGCTGCGTCGGTGCGATGCCTTGGTCATCGAGTGCAACCATGACCCTTCGTTGCTGGCTTCTTCGGCTTATCCGGCGTCTCTCAAGCAGCGCATTACCGGAAACTTTGGTCATCTGGCCAATGCCCAGGCGGCAACCTTGTTGGCGCAAATCCAACATGACCGTTTGCAGCATGTGATCGCTGCCCATCTCAGCGAGGAGAATAACCGGCCGGAACTGGCCCGCGCCGCATTGGCGGCGGCACTGGGTTGCGCTCACGAGTGGATCGGTGTGGCGGGCCAGAACGCTGGGTTCGACTGGCGTCAACTGGGGTGATTTCAACCGCCAGTAATAAAAAAGCCGGCATTGAGCCGGCTTGAATTGCTGCGATCCGAGCGATTACTTCTTGGCGTCAGCGGCCGGCGCAGCCGGTGCGGCTTCAGCTGGCTTGGCGTCGGCGGCAGGTGCGGCCGGAGTGGTTGCCGTGGCAGGAGCCGGAGCGGCTTCGGCCGGCTTGGCATCGGCAGCAGGTGCAGCCGGGGCCGTGACAGCAGGAGCGGGGGCCGGTGCAGGAGCCGGAGCGGCTTCCTTCTTGCTACAGGCGGACAGGGCGACAGCGATCAGAGCAGCAACGAGAAGCGATTTTTTCATTTTTGATCCTTGTTCATCAGAGAGTCGTATACATCGACAACCTGAAACAGTTGTCGGTTGGTCACCAGAGGCATGACCAACGATTTATTATACATGAAACGCCATCTCATCAGGAGAAACGGGGCGCCAGAATCCTTGTTCTCATAGGGATTGGCGCGAATCGCCTGTTCTACAATCCCGTCGGCGTCGGACTGATTGTCTCGCCGCCTTCACGAAGGATTTCTGTGAAACGGAGCAGATAGGGCTTGCACGCTTCCGGATCGTCATCAATGCGTTTCGACCGGACGTTGTCGTGATGGAAGCGTATCAAGCCGTGAAAACCGTCAACCAGCAGGAGCGAGTCGCTCAAACCGGCCAGTTGCTCGGAGCAGGCCATCACGAGCATTTTATGCGAGCACGTGAGCAGCATCTTCATGAGGCGCGGGCAGTCGCGGCGAAAATGCGTCGGATCACGCAATATGATGCGCAGCTTTGCTTGCGGGCTTGAGGCAAGAAAACGACCCAGTGTTTCGGTGTGTTCCGGGCGTTCTAGCGGTAGTCGCGTCAAATCCTGATCGAAGATATCGATCGTTCGGGTTGCCCGATTTAGGATTTCTGAAAAGGCCTGGTCGTGTGTCGACCAGTCGGTGATGAGTTCGCTTGTCATGGGCATTGATTCCGGTTGGAATGCCCGATTCTGGCTGATTCCGCCCCTTGAGGTAAAGAGGGGGGCGGAATCCGTCAGTCAGCGTCAGCGGTTGGCGTAGGCGCGGGGGTACGCTCCCGCCGAGTTGGCCTGGCGAGGCTTGCTACCGGGATGGCGTGGCGCCTGGCCCGGCGTCGCGGTCTTTGGCGCGCCGGACTTGTCGTGCCCGGCCTTTCCGATGCCATGACGTTTATCGCCGGTGTTGCTGAAACGTTTTGCACCTGGCTGGCCGCCCGCTTTGTGTCCCGGCTTGTGCTTTGGGCGCGGCTTTGCTGACGGTGCGCCGCGGACCGGTTCATGGCCGGGAATGATCTCGACGGGGATGGGTTGGCGCGTGAATCGCTCGATGCGGCGAACGTTGAGATGCTCGCCATGATTGACCAGCGAGATGGCCAGTCCGCTGCGACCCGCGCGACCGGTGCGGCCGATGCGATGCACATAGTCCTCGGCAAATTTCGGCAGGTCGTAGTTGAAGACGTGGGTAATCGTCGGAACGTCGATCCCACGTGCAGCAACGTCCGTCGCGACGAGAATCCGCACATGCCCTCGGCGCAGGGCATTGAGCGTGCGGTTGCGCGCGCCTTGGTGCATGTCGCCGTGTAGTGGGGCAGCGTTGAATCCGGCAAGGTTTAGACGGTCGGACAGGGTGTCGGCATCGCGCTTGGTGGCGGTGAACACCACGGCTTGATCGATGCTGACGTCGCGCAGCAAATGGTCGAGCAGGCGATCCTTGTGGGCGAGATCGTCAACGAAATGCAGGCGTTGTTCAATATTTTCGTGGCGGCTATGCACGGCCGCGATCTGGATCTGTTGCGCGTCGTGCGTAACCCGGCGAGCCATTTGGCCGACCGTGCCGTCGAGCGTTGCCGAGAAAAGCAGTGTCTGGCGCGTAGCCGGCGTGGCGGCCACGATCGTTTCGATATCCTCGATGAACCCCATGTCGAGCATGCGGTCGGCTTCGTCGAGGACGAGAATTTCAAGCCGCGAGAAGTCAATCTTGCCCGATTCCATGTGATCGATGAGCCGACCCGGGGTGGCGACGAGAATCGCCGGATCACGCGACAACAATTCCATCTGTTTGGGATAGGGCATGCCGCCGAGAATTGCCACAGCCTTCAGGTGGCGCAACTGACCAGCGTATTTGTCAGCCGCTGCGGTGACCTGCAGGGCGAGTTCGCGTGTCGGCGTCAATACCAGCATCTTTGGCGCAGCAGGCTGGAAACGGGGGCGAGCATTGCGGGCGCGGGCCGACTGACGTTCCTGGTTCGGCGTGCGGTTTTCCCGTGCCGGGCGCGGCTGATTTGCGAGTTCATGGAGTGCCGGCAGCATGAAAGCGGCGGTTTTTCCGGAGCCGGTCTGCGAACTGACCAGCAAGTCGTGTCCGGCCATGGCCGCCGGAATGGCTTGGGCCTGGACGGGGGTGGGTTCGGTGTAACCGGAGAAAGTGAGAGCGTTCAGGAGCGTTTCGTGAAGGCCAAGTTCAGCAAATGTCATCAATGTCTTTCGAATGGATCAGCGTCGCGCGACCACACGGAGGTGGCGCACGGGCGCAGGAAATGCAACGCCAACCAACGAAACAGTGATGAGAAACTCCGCCGGAGGGGAGAATTCGAGACTTTTCGGCACAAGAAAGCTTTGTGCCAGGGCGGTGTTCAGGACAACGACACCAAGAGGCAGGAGGGCTTTGGAAATGCGGCCAGGTTTGCGAAGCGCGTCAGGATTGCGATGCTGCCTGCAATCGAGGGGGCGGAGTATATCAGGTCAAGGTGGTGGGAGGTGATTGCCTTTGTGGTGTTTTCGTAACGGCGGGCGATCGCGTCTTCGAAAACGATGGCGAAAAGATCTCCGTAACGAGGATCGTCTGTCGGCCATGGCCGAAGCATGATCGGCGTGCCCAGAGCACTGCATGGGGCGTCGAGGACAGTTCCAGCGCGTTGATGGCGCGCCGATGCAACTCGTGTCTTTCATCCAGCGCGTGACAGGTGATGTGGCCGCGGCGGAAACCGGGATGGGCGAACAGCATGCTGCCCAGCGAACGACTGCCGAGCCGTGCCAGCCAGCGCGTCAGCGGGCCGCGCGGCGCGACGGGCAGTGCCGTGTGCGCGAAGACGGCGGGGACGCTGTCAACGGACAGGACGACCTCTCGGACCCAAGCCAGTCGTCCGCGCGCCAAACCGAGGACTGCACATTCGTCGCTCGTCGGTATGGCGAGTTTTTGCGTCAGCAGATGTACCGAGAATGCGCCAAGGCACTGCAGACGGGCCGTCAACGAGCCGCGATCGAGCAGCCAGAGGCGGAGACAGCGCAAGTCTCCCCGCCAGGGCAATCGCCTGTGCCATGACATGCGGGCATGAAGACTCATCGTTTATTGTGGGCGCGGCGCGTGTTCGATGCCTCCAATACGCGTACCGACGGCGATTCCCTTGGCCGAGAACCACGATGCGTTCATTTCGAGCGCGAAGCGCGCGGCTGATGCGGCGCAATGATTGTTCTCGGTTTGCGGTTTCATTTCCTCGATGTTGAGGATCTTTCCTTCTTCGTCAAGGAAAGCGACCGCCAGCGGAATCAGCGTGTTGCGCATCCACATGCAATGCCGGTCCCGGAAAGGGAAAACAAACAGCATGCCCTGGTTCGGACCGATGCTGCGACGCTGCATCAGGCCTTGCATGCGGGCAGGTTGGTTTGCAGCGACTTCCGCCTCGATGCGATGGAAACCGGCGCGCAGTTCCATGACAGGCATCGATTGGGCCATGACCGCCGGCGCGGTCAGGAGCAAGAGGCTGATGAATGATGAACGGAGCGACTGCAGGGCGTACGGTGGGTTCATTGTGTGTTCGATGAGAGAGATTTGGATGGCGACGCGTTTGGTCGCCTATTTTCGGTGCTTGGCGGCTGCAGTGTGGCTCTGGTTTTTGCGCGGAACCGCTTTGGTTTTGGTCTGGACGGCTTTCTTGGTAGTCTGGGCTGGTTTAGGTTTAGGGGCTTCGGCGCCGAATGTGACCGGTGCATTTTCGTGCTCGGCAGCCTTGGGCGTGGCGAATGCCGGGAGCCCGATGCTCTGGATCATAATAGCCGTAAGCCAGCAAACTGAACGGTTGAGGGGACGGTTCATGAGGCGTTCCTTGGAGAGGCAGGTTGTTCTGTGACACTGATTGGTCGCGTCAGCGTGGCATTCTATTCCAGAGCGGCATTGGCGTGGCGG
>CAYUYI010000126.1:0-6422 GCA_964448995.1 uncultured Propionivibrio sp.
TGCCGCCGCCGGCCATGCCCATGTTGCCAAGCAGAAGCTGGATGATTGCCATGCAACGGATGTTCTGCGAACCGACCGAGTGCTCCGTCCAGCCCAACGCGTACAGGCTGGTCATCGTTTTATCCGGCGCAGCAGTCTCGGCGATGTATTCGCACACCTTGAGGAAAGCGTTCTTCGGCGTACCACAAACCTTGCCCACCATTTCCGGTGTGTAGCGGGAATAGTGCGCTTTCATCAGCTGCCAGACGCAGTTCGGGTCCTGCCAGGTGTCATCGACCTTGGCGTAGCCGTCCTTGTCGAGCTGATAGGTCCAGGTCGCCTTGTCGTAGCTGCGCTTCTCCTCGTTGTAGCCGGAGAAAATACCATCCTCGAACTTGAAGCCCGGATCAACCAGGAAGCCGGCGTTGGTGTACGCCTTGACGTAATCCTGATGGATCTTGTTGTTCGAGATCAGGTAATTGATGACGCCGCCGAGGAAGGCGATGTCGGAACCGGAGCGCAAGGGGGCATAGAAATCAGCTACCGACGCGGTGCGGTTGAAACGCGGATCGACCACGACCAGCTTGGCCTTGCGTGTCTTTTTCGCTTCGATCGCCCATTTGAAGCCGCAGGGATGGGCTTCAGCCGGGTTGCCACCCATAACCAGAATCAGATCGGCATTCTTGATGTCGACCCAGTGATTGGTCATCGAACCACGCCCGAAACTCGGAGCCAGACTGGCCACCGTGGGAGCGTGTCAAATGCGTGCCTGGGTGTCGATCGAGGTCATCCCCAACGCGCGAATCGTCTTCACGGTCAGGTAGCCGGCCTCGTTGGGCGCTGCCGAAGATGCCAGGAAAGCCGTTGTCGGCCAGCGATTCACTGTCAGGCCGTCCTTGTTCTGCGCCACGAAATTGGCGTCGCGGTCGGCCTTCATGTGCTTGGCGATGCGCTCGAACGCTTCGTTCCAGGAAATCTTCTTCCATTCGCTGGCGCCGGGTTCACGCACTTCCGGCCACTTCAGACGATTGGTGCTTTGCACCATGTCGCGCAGGCCGGCGCCTTTCGGGCAAAGCGTGCCGCGATTGACCGGATTGTCCGGGTCGCCCTCGATGTGGATGATTTCGGCGCGAGCGTTTTTTGACTTGTCGCCGTTGGAGTAGATGAGCACGCCGCAGGAAACCGAGCAGTACGGACAGGTGTTCCGCGTTTCGGTCGCGCGCGTCAGCTTGAAGGTTCTCACCTCCGCTAGCGCGGCGTTCGGCGAGAAGCCCATCATGGCGATGGTCGATCCGCCGAGTCCTGCAGTGGTGATTCTGAAAAACTGCCGCCGTGTGACGTTCATACAGTCTTCTCCTTATCGGTTACGACGTCGAACAATGCCTGAGACAGAAATTACAGATCAATACAACAATGCAACCACGGATTCATTCTAGATGATAAATAGAGACGCCGCTTGGTGGCTTTCGAACTGCCCGTCGATGATTAGTTCCCGGCTGCGGATTGACCGGACCCCCGGCGTCGGGGATACTTTCACGTTTTCAATCTGGTTGCCCAGCGTAGGCAGTCGTTTGATCCATCCGAGAGGCGTTTGAAAGGCGACCCATGAAAAATCGTTTGCTGGCGGCCCTGATGCTGTTGTTCGTATCGTCTGGTGCCATGGCCGAGGCTTGGCCTAATCGCGTGATCCGTGTCGTGGTCCCCACGGCAGCCGGTAGTTCCGTCGATATCGTGGCCCGGGTGGTGGGCGAAAAACTCGGGCCGATGCTCGGGCAGACGGTCATCGTCGATAACAAGCCAGGGGCCAACGGTACTATCGGCGTCGATAACGTGGTCAATTCGCGCGATGGCCATACCCTCTTGCTGGGTTACAACGGCCCGCTGACCGTGTCGCCGTCGCTGACGCCGAAACCGCCGTATAACGTTCAGCGCGATCTGGCGCCGATCATCCTGGCGGTCACGCAACCCAACGTGCTGGCTGTGCGCGCCGATCTCAAGGTCAACTCCGTCAAGGAGTTGATTACGCTCGCCAAGAGCAAACCCGGAGTGCTCGACTATGCTTCGGTCGGGCTGGGGTCGCTGTCGAACCTGTCGATGGAACTCCTGAAGATGCAGAGCGGAACCTATATGGTTCATATCCCGTTCAACGGCGGCCCACCGGCCGCCTTGGCGCTCAGCCGTGGTGACGTTCATATGATGTTCGCAGCGCTGTCGAACGTGCAACCGCTGGTCAAGGCTGGCAAGGCCAAACTGCTGGCGGTTTCCAACGCCAAGCGGTCGGCGGCAGTCCCTGAGTTGCCCACGCTGGCGGAATCAGGTTTTCCGGGCTTCGATGCGACCACCTGGAACGGTTTTCTCGCGCCGGCGAGCACACCGCCGGATGTGGTGGCTCGCCTGAACAAGCTGATCGGTCAGATTCTCGTGATGCCTGATGTGCAGCAGCGACTTGCGGCGGCGGGGGCTGAGGTCGCCGGGGGGACGCCGGAGCATTTTGCTGCCCTGATCAAGCGTGAAACCGCCGGTTGGGCCAAAGTGATCGAACGGTCGGGCATCAAGCTGGAGTAGTCTTTAGTTCGGATTAATGAATCAAATAGGAGCTGTTGTGCAATTCAAGATGTCGCAAAATTCGTTGTTCGCTATCCTGCTGCGTTCGTCGTGGTGGGTCAGTTTCCTGACTGCTGCTGGTATTGCGTTGCTCGGTCGCATCCTGTTTCATGGGGATTACTTTTCCTATGCCGTGGCGTTGACACTTCCGTTCATCGTCATCGGTTTCATCGCTGCGTGGCGCCAGAAAGATGTTCCTGGGGCGACCCGGATTGCGGAGACGGTCGAAGCCGTTTCGGCGATGTCCTGGCGCGAGTTTTCCGCGTTGATGGAAAAAGCGTTTGAGCGGGATGGGTTCAAGGTGACTCGCGCCAACGGCACGGTCGATTTTGTGCTCGAAAAGGAAGGGCGGACATCGGTGGTTTGCTGCAAACGCTGGAAGGCCCAAAGCCAGGGCATCGAGCCGTTGCGGGAGCTCGAAGCCGCGCGCGAGGCGCGCGAAGCCCGCGAGGCGTTGTATGTGTCGGTGGTTGAACTGAGTGAGAGTGCCTGGCAATTTGCCAAGGACAACCGGATTGCCGTGATGCGAGCGCCGCAACTGACCCGTCTGTTGCGTTTGCCGAGAAAGCCGCTGGCACGGAACTGAATTCTTAGCGCCAAGGGAGAAAGACCATGAACGAACAATTGCGCTCGCTGGATCACGTCAAGGCTTCGGCGATCGACATGGCCGTCAAGTTCGGCCCCAAATTGCTGGTGGCGATCACCATCATGGCAGCAGGCTACATGGTGGCGCGTTGGGTCGGACAGGTGGTCGATCGCCTGTTGCATCGCTTCAAGCTGGAACCTCCCGTGCGCTCGCTGCTGGTGCGCGTCGCCCAACTGGTTGTTCTTGCCCTGTTTGCCATCATGGCCCTGCAGAATCTGGGGGTTGAACTGCTGCCGCTGATTGCCGGTCTCGGCGTCGCCGGGGCTGGGGTTGCGCTGGCCATGCAGGGAATTCTCGGCAACGTGGCGGCGGGTCTGACGATCATCTTCACGCAGCCATTCCATGTCGGCGATTACCTCTCGATCGGTCACGAAGAAGGCGAGGTTCTGGACATTACATTATTCAGCACCACGCTTGGCCACACGGATCGGTCCAAGGTCATCATCCCGAATCGCAAGATCGTCGGCGAAATCATGCACAACTACGGGCGCGTTCGTCAGCTCAATCTTTCCGTAAGCGTGTCCTATGGCACCGATTTGAACGTGGCTTTTCGCTTGATCGAAGAAATTCTGCGCGCCAGCACCCGCGTTCTGGTGGATCCGGCCCCGATTTTCGGCGTGCGGCAACTGGCTGATTTCAGCGTGGCGATCAGCATCAATCCGTGGGTCAATGTGCCCGATTACGTGGCGGCGAGTGCTGAAATCAATCGGGCGATCCTTGAGACTTTCCGCGAGAAAGGTATTGAGATTCCGTTCCCACAGCAGGAAGTACGGATGTTATCCACCCCCGCCTGAAAGATTGCAGCAGATTCCCCTGAATTCGCATTGGAGGCGTGACCATGATCATTACATCCAGCGCATTTGCCCATAATGGAAAAATCCCAAGTTGCTATACCTGCGAAGGGGCCAATGTCTCTCCCGCACTGGCATGGCGCGATTTGCCGCCAGATGCCAAAAGCCTGGCGCTGATCGTCGATGACCCGGATGCGCCGGATCCGGCAGCACCGCAGCGCGTCTGGGTGCATTGGGTGTTGTATAACCTTCCGGTTGCGTGCGCGGGGTTGCCGGAGGATGTGCGCGAACTTCCCGCGGGAACCCTGGACGGATTGAACGACTGGAAACTGACGGGCTATGGCGGTCCGTGCCCGCCGATCGGACGGCATCGCTATTTTCACAAGTTGTACGCGCTCGATACCGTACTTTCCGATCTCGATTGCCCGGACAAGAAGACGCTGCTGCAGGCGATGCAGGGGCACATCCTCGCCGAAGCCCAGTGCATCGGTACCTACCAGAAAGGCGACTGATATTTGTTCCGCTGGCGTAATGTCATCGAACAGCGTGATGGTCTGCGTTGGGCAACTTGGTGAAAAGTTGTGCGATCTGGCGGTCGTGAATGCGTGAAAGAGAAATCAGCGCCGTGCTTCCGCCGATCAGGGCAAAGAGCATGTCGGACTGCGTATCCCACGGGTCCCCTTGGGTACCGAGGAACTCATCGGCGCCTTGGCCCAGGATAATCGCTGACATCCACTCGAGGAGTTCGTAACAGGCGCTGATCGCCAGCACAACGCAAATCACCAGAAAAACCAGCATTTTCCCGCGTCGTACATAGGCCCCGCGCAGAACGATTTCGCGGGCGAGCATCGCGGGGACAAAACCCTGGAAAAAATGCCCGACCTTGTCGTAGGGGTTGCGGTTCAGATCGAGCCAGGAGGCCATCCAGTCACCGAGCGGTACGCGCGCATAGCTGTAGGTGCCGCCGACGATCAAGACGATGGCGTGCAAGAAAAGCAGGACGTAAAGCAAGTCGGTCAGGGGAAAGCGGCGCCGCGTCGCAAACAGGATCGGCAAGCCGATCATGACCGGAAAGACCTCGAGCAGCCAGGTCGTTCGGTCGAAGGGCGAACCGCCTGAAATGACCAGCGAGGTCGTTGCCAGCAAAGCGAGGGCAGCGGGGAGCAACGGACGAAGAAACGTCATGGATGGCGACACCAAGAGATCCGACAGGCGGGCATGAGACCGTGTGCGCGCCTGGTTGTCAAGCGTGTCCGCATGGTGAGTGTCTACGGTTGGCGCGGAAATTGCACAATCGAACAATTTGAGTCTGGAAAGGAATCGGCAAAATGTCAGCTTTGAAAGTCGCCGTGCTCTGCGGCAGTCTGCAACGCCCTTCGCGCACGCTTGTCCTCTGCGAGGCCCTGCTTGCCAGGATTGGCGAAAAACGAACAATCGAGCCGCATGTGGTGGAAATCTCACAAATTGGCCGCCGTTTGGGCGCTTGCCTGCAGCGCAACGAACTGCCGGACGAGATCCTCGCGCATTTGGCGGCGGTGGAACAAGCCGATCTGGTGATTGCCGCCAGCCCCGTCTACAGCGCCACGTATTCCGGGATGTTCAAGCACTTTATCGATTTCATGGCCATGGATGCACTGGCCGGCACGCCGACTTTGCTGGCCGCGACGGGCGGCAGCCCCCTGCACGGGCTGATGATCGACCAGCAGATGCGCCCTTTGTTCGCGATGAAACAGGCGCTCACCTTGCCACTCGGTGTCTTTGCGACGGAATCCGATTTCATGGGTTACGAGATCTGCAGCGCGGCGCTTGAAAAGCGGATCGACCTGGCCATCAATTTGGCGTTGCCGTTTATTCCGGAAGCTGCGTGATTCGATCGGGCGAACCGACTTGAGAGGAAGGCGGCGCTCACCTGATGGCGCGGCTCGATCCCATCAAGAATGAAACGTCGAGTTTCGCAGACCGCGGTCTTGTGGAGAGGCGCGTCGATTGGTGATCCTGGCTGGGTGTTGGGCTGGAAAGCACTATCCATGCGCCTTCCAGCGATGCGGCTTAGTCGAGGACGTGCGAGGCGAGGCCGTCGGCCAATTTGGGCTCGAACCAGGTCGACTTGGGCGGCATGACTTCGCCGGCATCGGCGACCGACATGAGTTCCGTCAGCTGCGTCGGGTACATCGAGAAGGCGACGGCCATTTCACCGCTGTTGACGCGCTTTTCCAGTTCGCCAAGGCCACGGATGCCGCCGACGAAGTCGATGCGTGTGTCGCGGCGCAGGTCGGCGATGCCCAGCACCGGGCCGAGAATCTGTTCGGAGAGGACCGAAACGTCGAGGCGGCGCACCGGGTCTTGCGTCGGCACGAGTTCCGGCTTGATCTCCAGATGGAACCAGCGGCCATCGACGTAAA
>CAYUYI010000127.1:0-6399 GCA_964448995.1 uncultured Propionivibrio sp.
GTGTAGCCGATGCTTTCGCCGACGCTGGCGGCTTCGCGCATGGCGGTGGTGCAGAATTCGCGGACCAGCGGATCATCGAGCAGACGATCGACGGTCGCGCCGGTCAATGCTGAAACCGGGTTCATCGTCAGGTTGCCCCACAGTTTGAACCAGATGTCCTGACGGATATCGGCGGAGGGTTTGATGTCGAGCCCGGCCTTGCCGAGCAAGCGGGCGACGCTTTCAACGCGCGGCGACAGTCCGCCCAGCGCTTCGCCGATGATGAGTTCCCTGCCCATCGCGTGCTGGACAAGACCCGGCGCCGGGCAACTGGCACCGATGTGCACGACGCAGCCAAAGGTTTGGGCGAGCGGCAGATTGGTGGCGATCGTTCCCTCGGGGTCAACCGTTGTCAGGGCAAAGGGCCGGCATGGACCGTCGACGAGACAGAACCACCACGGAATACCGTTCATCGCCGGCAGGATGATCGTTTGCGGACCGATCAGGGGCTTGAGTGAAGGCGCCAGTGTCGGCAGCGACGGTCCTTTGACGGCGATGACGAGCAAATCCTGGGGGCCCAGGTCTGCGGGGTTCTCACTGGCGACGATCGGCGCTTCGAAGGTGTCGCCATCCATCTGCAAGCGCAGGCCGGATTGGCGCAAGGCAGCAAGCGTCCGGCCTCGCGCCAGGACGCTGACCTGCGCGTGACCCGAGGCCGCCAGGCGGGCGGCAATCAGGCCGCCGATGGCGCCGGCACCGGCAATGGCAACTTTCATGCGTTGGTGCCGAACGTTATCGTTTTTGCTGCTGGCGCATCATTTCCTGGACTTTCGGGTCTTTCATCATGTCGTTGATGTTGACCGTGCCGCCCGGACCCATGCCCATGTTGGGCATGATCACGTCGCCCGGTTTCTGGCCGGGTTTGCAGGGGCCGAGCCAGCGCGCTTCCTGCGTCATGTTCGATTCGCTCATGCCGTGCATCGGCGGGTTGTAGCGCGACTTCATCGTACCGCGGTAGCTGGCGTCGAAAGCGCCTTCGAAAACGCCGTCGGAGGTGACTGTCGTTCCTTCCATCTTGCATACCGAGTGGATTGTGACTCTGTTTCCACTGGTCTTGACGTCCATGACGCTACAGTCCGGTTTTTGCTCCTTGGCTTTCTGCTGCATCAGGTTGTCGGTGTTCTGGTCGATGCACTGCTGTATCGGCCCCATGCTCGGCGCACCATCCATGCGCATGTTGATTTCCCACAAGCCCGCCTTGCGTTTGGGCATGTCGGCTGCCGTCGCCGTGGTTGCGAGGCTGGCGGACAGACCGATGATCATGACAGCGGGCAGGCAGCGGATGGCAAAGGGCTTCATGGTGTCTCCTCGGGGAAGGTTGGGGGCTTTGCATGACATGCGGAATGGAAATGATAAACCCAAAGTGCTTTTACCGATCAGCTCATTTTCCGAGCAGTTTTCCAAGCGAGTTGCCAATCCCCTGGGCGGTGCTGCCGCCCAGGCCACCGACGCCCTTGGCCAGTCCTTCGAAGCTGACGCCGAGCGAACTGGCGAGCGAGGAACCGATTCTGAGCGACAGATTTTCGTTGAGGGAATAGCGCGGGTCTTTGATGTTGCCGTCAAGCACGAATTTGAGCGTGATCTTGCCACCGCGACTCTTCATGGAGCCGACGACGATGTTGCGTGGCATGCCCATCAGGGTACCCGAGTTCGAGGAGAGTTCGAGATTCTTGAGCGTCAGTGTGCCTGGCGCATGCAGGACGCCTTTCTGGACTGACGAATTGAGGTCGAGATCAAGGGTTCCGCTCTTGACGTCAGTTTCCGACGCTTTGAGTAGATAGGGGTGTAGCGCCACGAGGTCGACATTGCGCAAGCGGGTGGTCAGTCCCGATTCCTTGGTGGCAAATTCGACGGAACCCGAAATCGAGATCTTGCCGTCCTGTTTGACGCCCTTGAGCGTTCCGGCGATGTCCAGAGTGCTGATGCCCTTGAGGTCGGGCAGTTGGAGACGTCCGATGGCGGCGTTGATCTGTTCGAGGCGCAGCTTGTGCGGGGGCGTGCGCACCGTGGCGTCGAAGAACTCGACGGCGCCATTGACGAGTTCGATGCGGTTGATGCGGAGCTCTGTCGGATTGGCTGCGGATGAGCTGCTGCTTGATGGATCCTTGCCTTTGTCAGCGGCGCCCGGCGCTTCAAGCAGGCTTGGCAGTACGCGCATCTTGCCGTCGCGTGCACGCAGCATGGCGATGTAGGCGTTTTCGATGCGCAGCTTTTCAATGACGATTTTGCCGGTGATCAGGTCAGCGAAAGAGGGGAGAACGAGAATGCGAGTCGCGCGCAATTCGTCCTCGGCGGGCCAGCTTGTCGTGTTGTTTCCGGAGGTCGCCCTGATGCGCAGATCGGTGATTTCAACGCCGGTGAGGCTGACGCGAATTTCCTTGACTTCGCCATGTGGGCCGAGCGCTTGCTCGATCTTTCCCTTGAACGATTGAATGGCTGCCTTGTAGGCGGCAAAACCGCCAAAGCCGAGGGCAAGTACGGCGACGGAGAGAATGATGGGCCAGCGTGATTTTTTGGTGCGCATGAGTCTGAATGGTGAGTAGATCGGGAAAAGAACGCTAGTCCGGAATTATGCCTCGCCTGATCTGCGGTTTGCCAACGACTTTCCCCGGTTTTCGCCGGACTGGACTATGATGGGGGTGCCGGAACGGTTTCCCCGGTGCAAAGGAGCCCATCATGGAAACGGGATCAGTCACGTCATCCCAAGCGGTTGTCACGGCCTCGAACGCGCAGGCGCAGCTCAAGTCACGTCAGGCGGATCAGCCGCAGGCGCAACAGACTCAGCAGAGCCCACAAAACCAGCAGGCGCAGGCGCGTCGCGCGGTCAATGAGAGTGAAACGGCGGCTCGGTCGCAGTCCGAACAGAACCGCGCGACAGTCAATACCAGCGGGCAGGTGGTGGGAACGCGCGTCAATACAACGGCGTAGCTGGACAGCCGGTTTAGCCGCGCTGCACGGTCCAACGGATGCCAAGAATGATCGCGGCAAGCATGAAAGCGATCAGTGCAGCGCGGAGCGCGGCATAGCGTCGCGGGGCTGTCGGTTTTTCGCCCAGCGCGAGGAGGTGTAGCGCGCAGCTGCCGACGGCGATGCCGATCAGCAAGGATGCGCCCAGGATCTGCAGTTCGCTGCCGCTGAGTGCGAGCATGCGCCCGGCGCGCCAGGGAACGACGACAAAGACGCCGAAAATCCAAAGCAGACCGGCGCTGCCGGCGGCACAACAGAGGGCAGCCACGCGGATGATCCAGCGTTCCATGCTCAGTTGCCTCCAGCGAGGAAACGGCCGCGCAATTCGTCGAGATTGAGTTCGTGCAGGATGGCTGCCAGCCGCTCGGCGGCGTTGCGACGTGCCTGCCCGGTGTGGCGGGCGACGATCAGTTCGTTCTTCATCGAATGTTCCCAGCCGACCAGTTCGGTCACCGTGACCTGATAACCATTGGCCTCAAGTTGCAGGCAGCGCAAGGCATTAGTGACCTGACTGCCGAATTCACGGGTATGGATCGGATGTCGCCACAGTTCGGAGAGCGGCGTCAGTCCGAATGAGGCGTTCTTGTGCTGGCGCAGGACAGAGGCGACTTCGGCCTGGCAGCAGGGTACCAGCACCATGAATTTTGCCTGCTTGGCGAGCGCGAAGCGGATTGCGTCGTCGGTCGCTGTGTCACAGGCGTGCAAGGCGGTGACGATGTCAACGCGTTCCGGTAACTGCGGCGCAAGAATCGAGGCTTCGACCGACAGGTTGTGAAAATCCATGCGCGCGAAACCGAGGCGCTGCGCCAGGGCTCGCGACTTGTCGACAAGTTCCGGGCGAGTTTCGATGCCGACGATGCGGCCGTTTTCGCGGGACTTGAAAAACAGGTCGTAGAGGATGAAGCCGAGATAGGATTTTCCCGCGCCATGATCGACGAGCGTGAGGTCGGCGCTGTTTCCAATGAGTTCATCGAGCAGTGGTTCGATGAAGTGGTAAAGGTGGTAAACCTGCTTGAGCTTGCGGCGGCTGTCCTGGTTGAGCTTGCCCTCGCGGGTCAGGATGTGCAATTCCTTGAGCAGTTCGATGGACTGCCCCGGACGGAGTTCGTCGATGATGTTGGGCGTGGCTTTCTTCATAGACCGATCATTTTAGGCGAAGAATCCCCTGACTGATGGGATAATGACGGCCTTTTCGGAGTTTCGGATTTTTCATGGCGATTCAGTGGTTTCCCGGACACATGACCTCGGCGCGCAAGAAGGCGGCCGAGACCATGGCAAGTATCGATGTGGTGATCGAGGTGGTTGACGCACGGCTGCCCGAGGCGAGTACCAACCCGATGGTGCATGAACTGCGCCTGCACCGGCAGCGTTCGTGCCTCAAGGTGCTGAACAAGTCCGATCTTGCCGACCCCGAAGCGACCAAGGCCTGGATTGCGTTCTATAACCGGCAGCCGGGCGTCAAGGCGGTGGCCATTTCCAGCAAAAAGGCCGGCGAGGTGGCGCGGCTGCCGAGCCTGTGCCAGAGCCTGGCACCGCACCGCAACGACAACGTCAAGCCGTTGCGCATGATGATCATGGGCATTCCCAACGTCGGCAAGTCAACGTTGATGAATGCGCTGGTCAAACGCAAGATCGCCAAGGTCGGCGACGAGCCGGCGGTGACCAAGTCGCAGCAGGTCCACCAGATCAGCGTGCGCCAGACGATCATCGACACGCCCGGCCTGATGTGGCCGAAGATCGAACACGACAGCGACGGTTTCATGTTGGCGGCGAGCCACGCGATTGGCCGTAACGCCATCATCGACGAGGAGGTCGCGGTCTTCCTGGCTGGAATACTGCTGCAACGGTACCCGGCGCTGCTGGCGGCGCGCTATGGTTTTGCGGTGGATACAACCGATGCGGTCGGCGTCGTCGAAGGAATTGCGCGGCGTCGTGCCTTGATCATGCGTGGCGGAGAACTCGATTTCGAGAAGGCTTCGATGGTACTGCTGCAGGATTATCGCGACGGCAAGCTTGGACGCATCAGTCTTGAAACACCCGAGACGCGTCAGGCCATGTTGGCCGAGGCGGTCGCCGCCAAGGCGCAGGCGGCAACGCCGGAATGATCCTTACCGGCCGTTCTGCGTGGTCTGTTCGATCGGCGGTTTGGCAATAAATTGCTTGACGGTCGGAATGACGTTGGTCCACACGTACCAGCCGCCGGCGCCGAGCAGGCAGATCCAGAGGAGGGTCTGCGCGATGAAACTACGGAACTCACGCTGCTGGCGGCTGATCTTGCGGCTGGGATCGGTGGCCCCGCAACGCGGACAAGCCAGTGCCGAGGTGTCGACCTGATGGCCGCAGGCACGGCAGGGAACAAGCGGCATGACGTTTTCCTCGAAGCGGAGACATCCTGATTATAATTTGTTGAGCGTGGCTTGTAATTCCATTCCGAAGTTTTCAAATGGAATACTGAATATTGCGCTGGCTCACAGGCGAGAGACCCCATGACAGACCGGATGACCGAACTTGAAATCAAGCTGAGCCTGACCGAAGACATGGTTGAGGAACTCAACCGCATGGTTTTCCGTCAACAGGAGCAGTTGGATCTCCTCCAGGCGCAATTACGCCATCTCTACCGGCAAATGCAAAATCAGTCCGAAGGGGCCGATCCGGCCGCGACGGCGACGCCGAGAGACGAGATTCCGCCGCACTATTAGGGTGTTCCGGTCCGGGGGGCGGGAACACATTCCGTTTCCCTGTTCATAGGATCCGCATGTCGATCATCCGTCTCGAAGAACCCCGGGTCATGCCCAAGACGCCGCCGAAGGGTTTCGCACTCTTCGCCTTCGGTTTCCGTCCGTTTTATCTCGTCGGTGCGCTGCTGGCGGCGATCGGCGTGCCGCTATGGATCGCCGTTCTGGCCGGCGGTATCCCGCTGCAACCCGTATTTCCGGCAATGCTCTGGCACGGGCACGAAATGCTTTTCGGTTTCGTTGCCGCGATCATCGTCGGTTTTCTCCTGACCGCCGGGCACAACTGGACCGGCTTGTCGACACCGACGGGCGCTCCGCTGGCGGCCTTGGTCGGTCTTTGGCTGGCTGGTCGGCTGGCCATGTTTTCGGACAGCCCGGTGCTGGCTGCCGCGCTCGATCTTGCCTTTCTGCCAGTCGTGGCCGTGGTCATGGCCCGGCTGGTTCTCCGCGCCCGGAGCCGGCGCAACTATTTTGTCCCCGTGCTGCTCGCCGCGTTGGCCGCCGCCAACGCGGCGGTACATGCCGGTGCGGCCGGCTGGCTCGACATCGCGCCGACGACGGGCCTGCATGCGGCAGTGGCGCTGGTGACGCTTCTCGAAACGGTGATTGCCGGCCGGATCGTGCCGAGTTTCACGGCCAGTGCATTGCGGACCGTACC
>CAYUYI010000128.1:0-6393 GCA_964448995.1 uncultured Propionivibrio sp.
CACGGGGAAACTCAGGCCGGTAACGGGGCCGGCGTCAGCGGCGAATGCCCGGTCTTGAGATAGGTCTCGCAACGATCCACGTATTCACGCATGCTCTTCGGCATCGGCGTACGCGCCCGAGCGATGTAGAAAATCAGATCGCGGCCGTTACGGATCAGTTGCAGACCGTCGGAAATATCGTGCATGGGCGGCGGTTCATCCGGCGCATAGTGCTTGGGCGTGAAATTCGCCAATCGTTCGGACGCCGTGACCAGACTGGCCCACACGTCGAAAATACCCGGATCAGTCCGCAGAATTTCCGTCTTGATCTTGGCCGCCTCGACCAGATCGCGGATCGGTGCGGCAACCCCCTCGAAGGCATCGATACAGGCGAAAGTATCGATCATCGCCCGGCCGATGCCGTCGATATCGCGCATGCTCTGACCGATCTTGATGTAGCGGCTTTCGTAAAACTCCTCGATCGGGATGGAGAATGCCCGGAACGGTTCACCCCACAATTCATCGATGCCCTCCTCGCCGCTGCGATGAAGGACCGAGTGCCCCAATTCCATGGCTTCCAGCAGACACTTGCCACACTCGCGCATGAGCGGATTGCTGCTCTGCACTTCAATCCCGTCAGCCTGCAGGTCGACCAGCTTGCGGAAGATGTCGGTCGCACGATTGAACAAGGCGCCTGCCAGCATCGCCGATTTGACGCGCCGCTTGGCCGGGTCGGTTTCGTTTTCAAAGCTCTGGCGGGCCTCGGCCAGACGCTGTCCGGGAACATTCAACCCGTGCTCGGTATGATTGAACAGTCGGCGCGTCAGCGCTTCGATCAGCCGCTTGCGCGCCTCCAGCGAATTGGCCGGCGCCGGATAGGTTTTGACCCAGTAGCCGTCGTAATAGACACGCTCCTGTCCGTTGATGAGACGACGCGTTCCCTCGGCGGGCGGCGCCTCCGGTGTCGGGTTGTTTTCAGTGATCCGATCTGAAGTCATGGTCGCGGATTATCGCCCTGATTTCCGGGTTCAAGCAAGGTCGTTTTCGCACACATCGGGTATCGTTCGACCGTGGTACCCTGCGCCTGTTTAGAAACCCTTCCCACCAACAAGTTTCCCGATGACTTCATCCAGCCCGCACGACCGCCTGCCGCCCGCCGGTCTTCTTCTGCTTGCCGCGCTCGCGCTCGGCTGGGGCATCAACTGGCCAATCATGAAGATCGTCCTTTCCGAGATCCCACCGCTCTATTTCCGGGCGATCAGCCTGATACTTGGCGGCGCCGGTCTGCTGGCGGTTGCGCGCGCCAGTGGTTACCGAATCGTCGTGCCTGCGGGCCAATGGCGCCACCTCATGGCGCTTTCGCTGTTCAACATCATCGGCTGGAATGTTTTCGCGATCTACGGGGTGTCACTGCTGCCTTCCGGACGCGCGGCGCTGCTCGGTTTCACCATGCCGGTGTGGAGCGCCATGCTGTCCGTGCTGATTCTCGGGGAACGCCTGACGGCGCGACGTCTCGCCGGCTTGGCGCTTGGATTGGGAGGCATTGTCGCGCTGATGGGTGGCAGTATTTCCGGCTTTCTGCAAGCCCCCGCGGGTGTCATCTGCATGTTGCTCGCAGCCTGGAGTTGGGCGCTCGGCATCGTGCTGTTCAAACGATTGCACGTTTCCATGCCCACGACCGCCCTGACCGGATGGACGATGCTGCTTGGCGGGCTTCCCCTGCTGATCGCGGCAGTACCCCTGGAAACAGGAAGACTGGTCATGCCCAGCTTCTGGCCCGCCGCGGGCATGGTCTACAACACCGTGATCGCCTTCATGTTCTGCTATTGGGCCTGGAACCGAATCGTCCTGATGGTTCCCGTGGCGGTGTCGTCATTGTCGTCGCTCGCCACGCCGCTGATCGGCGTTGTCAGCGGCATGGTGATTCTGGGCGAGCCGCTGGGCTGGCAGGAAATCGTCGCTGCCGCTCTCATCCTCAGCGCCGTCGCCACGGTATCCGTGCGGCGTTAATTCTCGAAAACGCAGGCGCGGTTACGCCCCTCGCGCTTGGCTCCGTAAAGCGCTTTGTCGGCGTGCGCCAGCAAGGTGTCAACATTGGTTTTTGCCCCGGCAAACGGCGCAATGCCGATCGAGACCGTCACGCTCAACGGCAAACCATGCTCCAGCGGTACCGCAGTTCGCTCAACCGCCTTGCGCAACCGTTCGGCGACCTCGACCGTCTGCGTCAATTCGGTTTCCGGCAGAATCACTGCAAACTCCTCGCCACCCATGCGGCCAACGATATCTGCCTCCCGCAACACCGCCCAGAAAACGAGTCCAAGTTCTTTGAGGACACGATCACCCACTTGATGACCGTAGGTGTCATTGACGCTTTTGAATCGGTCGATATCGATCATCATCACGGACATCTTGCCGGCGTACCGGATCGCTCGAGCCAGTTCGCGCTCGGCCAACGCCATGAAATGATGACGGGTGAAAACTCCGGTTAACGTATCGATTTGAACCAGTCGTTCCAGTTCGCGCTCGACGGCCTTACGATCAGAAATATCCTGAATGATGCCGAAAACAACGCGCGTTTCCGGATCGTAGGTCGCGAACGAGTGGATATCCTTCACCTGCCCGGTATCCGGGGTGCGAATCTTGAATTCCAGATCGTAGGGCGTACCGTTCTGGATCAGGTTCGCCAGTGCCGCATCGAGTTTCGGCCGATATTCGGCGAGCGGAATCGCCTTGATGGCTTCGTAGCCAAAATGCTCACCGGAAATGCCATAAACGCTCTCCGCGCCGCTCGAAGCGAAAATTTCCCCTGTATCCAGATACAGCTCCCAATTTCCCGAGCGAGCAGCCAGTTCAGCGCGCGCCAAGCGGCTTTCGCTGAGGCGAACTGCCGCCTCTGATTTCTTGCGCGCCTGGAGGTCGTCATCCAATTCCCGATACAACCGTCGGTTGACCATCAGGACCAACCCAAAGGTCAGGGCTATGACCAGCACCTGATACGCCAGATACATGAATACATCATAGGCACTGACTGTAAACACATTGTCGCTCGGCGACACACTGGCAAAGAAGACAATCCGGCCAAGATTCAAAAACACATACGCCATCATCACGCCGCCGACCAGTGCCGTACCGGGATGTCGTTCATGCCCGACGCGCGCGAGGAGTAACCACGCGCATTGACCGCAGAAAAACATCAAGACGATGGAGTAATTGATGGCTCGATACTTCAGACTCGGTTCGATATAGGTGAAATAGGCATGCACCGCCATAAAGGCTGCGAGCAAAGCGTAATTTGCCGGACGCAACGAAGGCTTGCGCCCTAAAAATGACTCGAACCCTATACAGAGCTGCATGACGCCGGTGATGATCATCAAGCCGCTGAGCATGATCGACAAAAAATCCGGAATCGTGCCACGCAAAACAATCAGCAAGAGCCCGGAAAACTGCAACACCATATTGCGCAGCCAGTATTCAGTCGCCGGAAAACGACGATGATTGCTGCGCCACAAAATTGCCAGCACGACAACACAAATGAACGTACAGACGACGTTGCCCATCAGCAGCGTCTTCATGTCGAGAATATTGGTAATGTGCATGAATTCAGGCGTTCACGACATTGCGTCCGAGCGTCGGAAGCAACGCGCTGAAGGGGGCGGGATGGCGCATCGCATCAGGAAGCGCCGGAAAATTGCAAACACTCCGGCGACAGTTCATCAATCTCACTTATCATCGCCGATTATAGCGGCACGTGAGAAAAATAGCTGTCATGGCGTTGCCCCGCCCCTCTGAAAGCGCACAACAATTCGCTCCCGACGCCATCCGGGAACAAGGTTGATCAACCCGCGGAACACGCGGCGTCATGGGCATGGCAAGCTACTTTTCTTTGCCTCAACCGTTGTTGTTATTGTTGTTATTGTTATTGTTGTTGTTCGAATTTCCTCCGCCGCCATCGCTTTGCTTACGCCGTGCGCCAGTTTCTGCGGCGGCTCCCGGCAGCGTTAGCACCAGTCCGGCGGTTCCAAGCATCACGAGCTTTCCGGCGCTGAAAAACGCCTCGCCATCAATCATCGACAGCCGGCCTCCATCGCACCAGATCGTCCGCGGCTGCTGGATCTGCGGCACAGGAAAGCTCTTGACGGCGCGTTGACCGCTCATGCAATCGATCAACGACTTTCGATAGACGACGCAATCATCTTTTTTCCGCCCCGCATCGGCCAACCAGCGAACCAGCCATTCCTCAATGACTGTGCGCGGAGGGCCATCAGGAAAGCGCAGTGAATTGAGAAAACACTCGACGGTATAGGCAGTGCGTTCGAGATTGCGTGTATTCATGATGGTGGTCTGGTTCAGGGCAGATAATGAAACTCGAAATTCTGGAACGGCAGGTTGATTGCCTGAATGTGATAAAAGGCGTTATTGCGCTGCTTTTGATAATGGTACTCACGCAGAAAAAACGTGGTGAAAAAGAGATTATTGCGAACGCCGTGCCGATAGTGCTCCCGATGCAACTCGACCAGACCGGAAAGATCGGTACATAGCCAATCATTGCCCAGCGGCTCGCTCTCTTTCAGGGTATTGGCGTACAACTGGTAAGTAAATACGTGCTCCTGCTTGGCGCGCTGTTCGTCGCCATAAACGACGGTCGTATCGCGCAGCAGTTGCATGTAGAGCGTATTGCGCAGGAATTCCGGACACGCCGCATCGAATAGACGCCGTCGTACGTGCAAGATGAGTCGATCGCCCCCGACCAGCGTGTACCAGAGCGCACGATCCTTCAGGAGCGGCGAAGCCAGCGGAATCAGTTCGCCATTCAGTTCAAGCACGAACGAATCATCGCTGTAGAGCGCTTGCAAAACAGGATCGGCAGCGATCATCGCCACCAGCGTGTTTTTGTGTTCAATCAGATCGTTGGGCAAACGAATTCCCTCGGGCGGCATGGTCGCTGCTACCGACTCACCAAACACCGTCTGAGGATGCATCGCGTTCCGGTACGCCTGGGCGTCATGACGCTGTTGTCCTGGCAACGCCGGCGGGTAGGAACAGGGATAATCGGCATAAATCGCCTGCTGCAATTCGCAGGTATAGGAACGACCGCTGCCCCGCTGAAATTTCACCACCGGGCACCCCGTATGGCAACGTGCCAGATGAACACACGATTGGCAGGCCGCATCGAAACCTTGCGCGCGATGCATGAGCTCGATCTTGCGCGCCCCGTTGGACAGGATGGTGTCGACGCTATCGTTGAAAATATTGCCGTAATGAAAGTCCTCGATGCCCTGTCCGCGCACGCAGGAATACACATTGCCATCACTTTGCAGCAAATAAAATCGTTCGCCACAATTAAAGGCATTGGTGCAATAGCTCGGGGTAAATTCGTCGAACCAGTGACGGCGCAAGCCGTCCCCGAGCGCGCTGACGGCAAACGCCTCTTTCAACGCAGCGTATAGCTCAAGTTGTTGTGTGGCAGTCGCCGGTTCAAGCGCCGCTTTTCCATGATGCGCACGATTGAACGCAGAATCAAAAGCAAACATCAAGTTGAACTGGTTCATGTCGAAGCCCAGTTCTTCATGGATGAAACGGATATCCTCAATAATCGCCGGAATATGCTTCAGATGCTCACGGGACAAGGTCGCTGACATCTTTTTGGCATGCGGATAACGCGCCAGAAGACGCAGGTTATCCTGCGTCTTCTTGAGCCAGCCCCGGCCACCTCGCGTCGTACGGTAGCGTTCATGTAACGCAAGCGGCAAGTCGATGCTGGCACTGATCGACACACGATGCCGGTCAAAAAGATCATAAAGCGGTGCAAAACGGTACAGATTGGTCTTGATATGCGGCGCCGATTTGCGATGGCCGAGCGCATTGATGGCATCGAAATGTCCACGATAGTGATCGCCAACCAGTGTAAACAATTTGTCCAGAACAATTTCCGGCAACGTCGTCAGTTCGCCTCCGTGCAGCGAAACATTGAACGCCAGAACACCGGCCTGGCCAAGCTTGTCGAGCGCAAACCGCAAGGTCGAAACGGCCCGTTCCGCATCGACTTTCAATGCCGCCTGCGTGGTCTGTTTGCCGAGATAGCAATAGGCACAGTCGAGGTTGCAGCACAGCGTCGGCACATAGAGCAGATGGATGGAGCGCCGAAACACGCTCGACACGGGAAGATCAGACACCCGCCAACTCCGGCCGGGCACGACGAACCCGATCAATGATGCGCGCTGAAACTTTGTTGAACTTGGCCGCCTGATTCGCGGCAATCTTGCTGGGTTTGCGCGCCCCAGTCGGGAATTTCTCGCGCTCAAGCACGAAACGCCGGTTGTCCGCCAACATCAGATCAAGACGTCCGTTGGGCTCGTTCAATGTCATCTGCGTGACATTGGCGAAATAGACGATTTCATCGCCACAAATCAGGTA
>CAYUYI010000129.1:0-6380 GCA_964448995.1 uncultured Propionivibrio sp.
CTCTGACGCTCCAGTTCCGCCAGATTCTCGTCGATCAACGCCTCCAGTGAATCGCCGAGCGCACCGGTACGCGTGAAATCGGAAAACAGCGGAAAACCCAGAACGAAAGCTGGCGGCACCCTCAATCCGAGCCGAGCCATATCCAGAATGCTGTTGCCCTTGCCGCCAAACAGCGGGCGCGCGGTTTCATCGGCATCGCGCCACGTGGCACCGATGCAGCTGCGCGGCTCTCGTCCACTCCAATCTTCACGCGGAAGCAGCGCCGCGTAGAGGCGGCGGTCTTCATTCTGTCGCTCCAACTCCCGCTCGACGGCAGCAGCCACCTTTTCGGTGAACTCGCTCAACACGTGCAGCAGCGTACGGCGGATGAAATTGTTGAAAAACCGGGTCTTGATGGCCGATAGCCGCGACGTCGGCACCTCATAGTTTTCCAGCGCACTGTTCAGACTGCCGCTCATGCGATCGATAATCTCGGCCTGCAGATAGCTCTGCAGTTCCTTGCAGATCGCACTCAGACAACGCTTGGTACGCAGAAAATCCGAAACCGATGCGGTCCTCAGCTCTTCGAGCTCCTGCCGGTAGCGATCCACGTGGGTGATCGACAAACCCTTGACGATGGAAATCCCCAGTATTTCGAGAATGATCCCGATCGCCCCACGCAGGTTGTGCGGCGTCACTTCCGCGTAATGATTGTTAGTCACGTCGGCGGCAAGAAGAAAGACCAGTTTGCCAATCGAAAGATCGAGCAACAGAAAGTCGTACAACTGAATGCGTCGCTCGTCGAACGCCTCCTTCAACAAGGATTTGAAGGTGGATAGACGTTTTACGAAATCCAGCGCGAGGTCCGGCTTGGCCAGTTCCTCTGGCGTCAGCATATCCAGAAAACCTTCCATTTCCTTGCGCAGATAACAACGATCGAACAGCGCCATGTGCTGTCGTAGCTGCCCCTTGATCGCTGCCAGATTGCCGCTCTCGTAATCCCACAGATAACCGAGCCGCTCCAGCAGTTCCTGCGCCAAAGCGACAAACACGGCTCTTTCGTTTTTGGGAGAAAATCGCGCCGGCAGGGCCACATAACCGGCCAGCATGATCGGTTCCGGATTGCCTTTGGTGACGAATTCCAGGTAAGGCTCGAGGAAATTGCCAATGATGCGTGGGGACAGGCGCCGATGAACTTCCTTGCGAAGATCGCCGGCAAATCCCTTGAGCGGATCGTCCTCATCGCGCGACTCTTCGAAGGCTTCCGCACAGGCGCGTATCTGCTCGATCATGTCTTCGGCACCCTGCCGCACCGGGAGCTTCTTGATCACTTCCCTTGCATAATAGACAAGCCGATCGGAGGGCTGCGACACGGCATCGAACGTCAGCCTCGTCTCGCTTTCCAGCTGGGCGTAGATCGTCTCGATGTCGTCCTTTTTCTGACGCAGGTCGGGGATGCACTCATCTTGCCCAATCAACCGCAAATTGACCAGTAGCTCAACCAGGAGCGCGATTTTTTCATCTTCGCAACCCGACGCCCGAATCGCCTGAAGCTGGGTCAGGATGCCTTCCCACGTATTGAGCCGCAAGATATACCTCCGGTATGAAGGACAGGCTGGGCATGACAAACATGCACTTCTGCAGTATCACCCGCTCTCCGGAAATGTCAATTTCGGATCACCCCGTGTGCCTGACGACTCGACTGCAGCACCACGCCAAGGCTGATCCGCGGTTTAAAGGCAAACTTAGTCAGGCAGGCAGCGACAGTCCGTCTTGAGTATTGACAGCCGCTTGCGACCACATAAACTCGCATCTTCCCCGATGCCCATCGCCCCGACGAGATCGCTCAGGCGAACGAGGCGCCCGACCATCGCAACACCGAATCAATCGAACGTCACCACGAAGGAAAATGACATGAAGGACCACCTGATCGATCTGCGTAGCGACACCGTCACGCGGCCGGGCCCGGCGATGCGCGCTGCCATGGCCGCTGCTGAAGTGGGCGATGACGTCTGGGGCGACGATCCAACCGTCAATCGCCTGCAGGAAGCCGTCGCCGAGCATGCGGGCAAGGAAGCCGGTCTGTTCTTCCCCAGCGGCACGCAATCCAACCTCGCTGCCTTAATGGCGCATTGCGGGCGCGGCGATGAATACATCGTCGGGCAGCTCGCTCACACCTACAAATACGAAGGCGGCGGTGCCGCCGTGCTGGGCAGCATCCAGCCCCAGCCCATCGAGAACGCGCCCGATGGCGCCTTGCCGCTCGACAAGATCGCCGCTGCGATCAAGCTGGTTGACGACCATTTTGCGCGCACGCGACTCCTGGCGCTGGAGAACACTATCGGCGGCAAGGTGCTGTCAGCCCGCTATGTCGCCGAAGCGACAGACCTCGCACGGCAACGGGGCCTGGCCACCCATCTGGACGGCGCGCGAGTCTTCAACGCCGCCGTTGCCTCCGGGCTGCCCGTGGCCGACCTGTGCGCGCCCTTCGATTCGGTCTCGATCTGCTTTTCCAAAGGCTTGGGGGCGCCGGTGGGGTCGGTGCTGGTGGGCAGCAGGGCGCTCATCGAAGTCGCCCATCGCTGGCGCAAGGTGCTGGGCGGCGGCATGCGCCAGGCTGGCGTTCTCGCCGCTGCATGCCTCTATGCGCTCGAGCACAACGTCGAGCGTCTTGCCGAGGACCACGAAAACGCCGCCCATCTCGCGGCCGGGTTGGCACAGATCGACGAAGTGACCGTCCAGTCGCAAGCGACGAACATGGTCTTCGCCCAGCTACCGCAGGAACACTGCAACCCCCTCGAAGCCTGGCTCAAGGCGCGCGGCATCCTGACCCAGATGATGTATTCGAACCGGTTCGTGACGCACATGGATGTCTCGCGATCGGATATCGATGTATTTGTTGCTGAGCTGAAAGCGTATTTCCATGCATCTACCGGCACGGCATAACGCTGTTGCGAGGGAATGTGGCCGGGGTCAGCCCCAAAGCGGGATGAGCGTTCTGCCCGTCCGTAAAGCGCCAGGCTATGTCGCCAAGCGTTGCGTCCATGTCCGGCGCCGCAGCGCGCGCTGCGCTGCGGCGCAACTCGGGTAGAACTCGACCGATTCCCGCGAAAACGGCAAGCCGTCTTCGCGGGTTCCGATGTAAAACCCTTCCGCGCTTTGCAGAACCTCGACCTTCAGGCAAGCCCCGTAGGCATAGGCGATCTGCCCGATCAGCCGCCGAGATGTTTCGTATTTCATTGTTCGCCACAGTGACGACGCCATGAATTCGTGTCGCAAGGAAATGAGCGGCTTGCCCCGGCACAAGGAGCACCTGCCGATGAACCGGTTGCCAACGGCACATACACACAGCACTCCACCAAAGCCATCGCCGCCAGGCACAACAGCGCAGGAATCGCCGTCCAGTCACCATGCTGGATGCAAACAATCCCCGCAGCAGCGAACGCGACTGCCAGCACGGCACCATAGATGTCGACGTGGAATTTGACGTGATGAATCTGTCTTGAATCGAGACTGAGCGTTGCCATGATTTTTCCTTTCACAAGACGTTTTGCATGCTCAACCGAAAAGTCAGCCGGTTGACGTGAGGCTGCTAGCCACATCCGCGCCCCACGATTGATATGCTATTGCTAATGGATTATCATGGAAAAATGAGTATTTACTCATGATTTGAAAAAGCCAAAATGACTTTTACCCAACTCGAAATCTTTGCCAAGGTGGCCGAACTGGGCAGTTTTACCGCTGCCGCCGAGCAACTCGGGATCAGCCAGTCGGCGGTGTCGCACGCGTTGAGGTTGCTGGAAAAAGAATGGGGCGTCACACTGCTCTCGCGCAAACAGGCGCACATCGAAGTGACCGAGGTCGGCGGGAACCTTCTGATTCGGGTGCGCGAACTGCTCGGCGTCTCCGAAGCAATTCGTCAGGAGGTCGACGCGATCCGCGGCTTGAGTCGTGGCGTCCTGCGTGTCGGCTCGTTCGGTCCTTCATCGTCCCTGTGGCTGCTGCCGAAAATCCTCGGCCAGTTCCAGAAAACGTATCCGGAAATCAAGATTCTTGTCGACGAGGCTGATGATGACGAAGTCGTCGACTGGATACTGGAACGCCGCGTCGATGTCGGCTTTGTCGTTCTTCCCGAAGAACGGCTGGATGCCGTGCCACTGTTCCTGGATCAATTGGTTGCGGTGATCCCGGCTGATCACCCGCTGGCCCAAAAAAAAGCGGTGAGCCTGGCCGAACTGTGCGAATCGCCGTTCATCATGAAAATCGTTGGCGACGGGATGTCGGCAGCCGAGAAAACTCTCGCCTCCGCAAATCTGCGACCCGTCATCACTCATCGCTACTCCCAGATCATCACCATCATCAAATCGGTAGAAAACGGGGACGGCGTCTCGCTGATCTCTGACTTGGGTTTGTCGGACCAGGTGATGTCCCTGTGCCCGGGCGTCATCAAGAAACCGTTAATCCCAGCAGTCCGACGCTCCGTTGGATTGGCAGTGCCCAATCTGAAGCACGCCAGCCCGGCAGCCAGCGCCTTTCTGAAAACCGCAAAAACCATGGCTTCGACACTGCGCAAACCGGCATGAACAACCGGCTTGCGCGAAGACTGCCTTACTGGAAAAACTCTTCCAGCCGCTCGAACACCTCATGCTCTGCACCGTGCCGACGCACGGCCAACACGTCTTCAAGCTTTTCCACCTGGCGGACCATCTGTTCCAGCCGCTCGTCCTCCTTAACCAGCAGCCAGATGCGACTCTTGCTGCCATCGCCGACCGGCATGCAGAGAATGCCCTCAACGTTGTAGGCACGCCGCGAGAACAAGCCGACAACGTGCGACATGACGCCGGCGTGGTTGTTGACGTCGAGCTCCAGCACCGTGGGCAGCAAACCATCTTTGCAGGTTTTGACAATCGAATTCATGCTCAGTCTCCAATCATGTCGGTATTGGCGGCGCCAGGGGCAACCATCGGCAGGACCTGTTCGTGGCGGTCGATGCTGGCGTGGATGAACATCGGCCCCGGCGTGGCAAGCGCCGTACGCAGGGCCGCCAGCGGATCTGCAGCCTGATCGAGATTGCACGCACGCCACCCAAACCCTTCAGCCACCTTGACGAAATCGGGAACCCCCTTGAATTTCGACGAGAAGATGCGTTGGCCGTAAAACAGCGTCTGCTGCTGATAAACGAGGCCGAGCGTCGCGTTGTTCATCAGCACCACTTTGACGTTGACGCCCTCTTCGGCCGCCGTGGCGAGTTCCTGAATATTCATCAGGATACTGCCATCACCGGAGAAGCACACCACCGTGCGCTGCGGTTCGGCCAATGCCGCGCCGATCGCCGTCGGCAGGCCGAAACCCATGGTACCCAACCCGCCCGAGGTCAGCCACTGGCGCGGACGACGCAGCGGATAGGCCTGCGCCACCCACATCTGGTGCTGGCCGACATCGGTCGCCACCGTCGCCTCGTCACCGACCGCTTCAGCCACGGCACGGATCAGTCCGTAGGGCGAGCGAGGATCGTCGAGACCCGGCATCTGCAACGGATAGCCGGTTTTCAACTCATCCACGCGCTCGCACCAATCGGTACGCGCAGCCGCATCCACCTGAGGCAACAACTCGTCCATCACCTGCGTCACGTCGCCACGAATGCCGACATGCGCCGTCTTGATCTTGTCGAGTTCCGAATGATCGATGTCGATATGGATGATTTTGGCGCGCGGACAGAAGGCCGCGACCTTGCCCGTTGCGCGGTCGTCGAAGCGAGCCCCGACAGCGATCAGCAGGTCGCACTCTTCGAGCGCCATGTTCGTGCAACGCGCGCCGTGCATGCCGAGCATGCCGAGCGACAGCGGATGATCGACCGGCATGGCGCCCAGCGCCATCAGCGTCATTACCGTCGGTAGATTCGCTTTCTCGGCCAGTTCAATCACCCTCCGCGAGGCACCCGAGTGCACCACGCCTCCGCCAAGATAAAGTATCGGCCGGGCTGCAGCATTGATCATCGCGGCCGCGCGTTCAATGTCTGCGGCATCGGCCAGCGGCGCCGGCAACCTCGCCCCCGGCGTTGGCCATTCGGCAACCTCGATGCGCTCGTTCTGCACATCCTTGGGAATATCCACCAATACCGGCCCGGGACGCCCCGACATGGCCAACTGGAAGGCCTTCGGAATCACCTCCAGCAATTCGCGCGCCGATCCGACGAGGAAATTGTGCTTGGTGATCGGAATCGACAGCCCGTAGGTATCGACCTCCTGGAAGGCATCGGTACCGATCAGCGAACTCGCGACCTGCCCAGTGATCGCCACCATCGGAATCGAGTCGAGCTTGGCGTCAGCGATCGCCGTCAGCAGGTTGGCCGCCCCCGGACCGGAGGTTGCGATGCACACGGCGGCCTGCCCGGTCACCCG
>CAYUYI010000130.1:0-1896 GCA_964448995.1 uncultured Propionivibrio sp.
CGCACCAGATCGAGCGTCCGGCCGGCGCCGATGACGACGCGCGCGGTTTCGATCCGCTGGCGTGCGGCGTCGGACAGGCCGGCCCAGCCGTCGTCGAGAATGCCGATCAGGCTGCACGGAGTTTGACGCGTTTTCACAAAACTTCCTCTTCGTCGACACGCACGATGAATTGGCCGTCGAAATCACAGGCGAGCACGGCCAGCTGGTACGAACCGGGATAGCAGGTCTTCAGGCTGCGGATGGCTTTCTTGGCCAGCGCGCGGTGGAATTCGGCCGACAGGCCGAGCGCCATCAGCCGTTCGGCGGCGAAGCGCGCCGTTTCGGCGGAGCGGATTTCCTCGACGAGATCGGGTGCGGCGCCGACTTCCTGCGCGCACTCGGCGAGCACATCGCGGTCGATTTCGGCTTTCCACGCATGGGTGACGGCCAGCCCTTGGCTCATTTTGGTCAGCTTGCCGGCCATGGCGCCGATATACACGTGCGCCATCTTGTTCTTGACCGCCGCCTGGAACGCCGCCTTGACGAAATCGCCCATCTGCACGAAGCAGGACTCGGCGAGTTGCGGGAGTTGCTGCATGGCGAATTTTTCGCTGCGGCCGCCAGTGGTGAAGACGATGCTGGTCTGACCCTGCCGTGCGGCGACATCAACGGCCTGCACGACGCTGGCACGGAAAGCCGCGGTGGAGTAGGGCCGCACGATGCCGGTGGTGCCGAGAATCGAAATGCCGCCAAGGATGCCCAAGCGCGCGTTCAATGTCTTCTTGGCCATCTCGTCGCCGCCCGGGACCGAAATGGTAACTTCGAGACCGTCGGAGGCCAGCAGTTCGGCGGCAACTTCCCGCAGGTTGTCGCCGATGTTGCGGCGCGGGACGGGATTGATCGCCGGGCCGCCGACTTCAAGACCGAGGCCCTCCTTGGTGACCGTGCCGACACCCGGTCCGCCTTTGAGAATGATCTGTCCGGCCAGGCCGGGCAAGCGGCGTACGTCGGCCGTCATATGGGCGCCATTGGTGGCATCCGGATCGTCACCGGCGTCCTTGACGATGACGGCATGGGCAACGGTGTTGTCGACTCTGCCGTCAACGACGGCGAAACTGACCGTCTGACCGTTCGGCAGACGCGAAACAACATTGGCGGGCACCTCTCCACTCAGCAGGCCGAGCGCGGCGGCACGCGCTGCCGCCGCGGCACAGGCGCCGGTGGTGAAGCCGCTGCGACCGCCGCGCTTGCGCTTGCCGTCGCCCTTGCGGATTTTTTCGGTCGCGGTGGTTTCGCTCATGCCGCTTTCTTTTGTTCGGCTTCCGCGAGGCCCAGGATGGCGTGGACGGCGGCGACAACCAGCGTCGATCCACCCTTGCGCCCTTCGATGGCAACCCACGGCACGTCGTTGACGGTCATCAGTTCATCTTTCGATTCGACCGCCGAAACAAATCCCACGGGCATGCCGATGATCAGTGCCGGACGGACGCCTTCTTCGCGAATCAGGCGGATGACTTCGAGCAGCGCGGTCGGCGCGTTGCCAATGGCGACGATGGCACCTTCGAGCTTGCCGAGCCGATGCGCCTTGCGCATCGCCTGCACGGCCCGGGTGGTGCCTTCGGCATGGGCCTTTTCGATGACATCGGTATCAGAAATGGTATGCAGCGTGCTCATGCCGAAGTGCGCGAGGCGCGGTTTCGACAGGCCGACGCAGATCATTTCGGTATCGGCGACGACCGGCGTGCCACCCTTGAGAATGGCGGCAAGACCCGCGCGCATGGCCTCCGGATGGAATTTCGTCAGGCCGTTGAAATCGAAATCGGCGTTGGCGTGAATCATGCGCCGCACGACCGGCCATTGCTCGGCGGTGTAGTTGTGCGGACCCGCCTCGGCGTCGATGATCGAGAACGAGTCGTG
>CAYUYI010000130.1:1996-6374 GCA_964448995.1 uncultured Propionivibrio sp.
GATATTGCCGGCGCGTTGGTCCAGCAATGAAAAGATTTTCGGCTCGAAACCGAAGTGGCTGCCAAGCGCAAAGACGATCTGCGGATATTGCTGCCTGAGTCGTTCGACCTGCGCGTTGATGCGCTCGATCAGCACACCGGTGAAGAGGTACACCGGAATCACGCAGATCTGCATCATGCCCAGCTTGATCTGGCGTTGCACCACGGTTTCCAGGCGCGGCCAGGTGACACCGGTGAAGGCGAGGTCGACGAGTTCGTGGTCGTTCTCTTCGAAGATCCAGCGCGCCATGCGCGCTAGCTCGCCGTTGGCGCCGGCATCGGACGAGCCGCGGCCGAGCAGAATGACGCCGGTCGTCTGCGGGTCCGGCACGTCGAGCGCTTTCATCAATCGATCGAGCTGCGTCTGCAGGACGTCGAAAATCTCGCGCCCCATGCCGAGATGGCGGGTGACAACGAATTCAACCTGCGGATGGCGTTCGCGTGCGGCCTCGACGGCGGCCGGCAATTCCATCTTGACGTGGCCGGCGGCGTTGAGGATGAACGGGATCAGTACCACGCGTTGCGCGCCGCGCGCCGCGCGATCGAGCCCTTCGCTGACCAGCACATCGGCATGTTCGATGAAACAGACGTCGATGCGCCAGTCCGGATGCATCGTGCGCCACTCGGCAGCGAACTTCTCGATCTCGTCGTTGCCGTCCCGGTTGCGTGAACCGTGGCCGGCAAGCAACAGCGTCGTCTTGACGGCTTCAGTCATTGATTTGTTCCTCGCTGGCTTTGCGGAAACGGTGGGTGAAGGTCGGGTCATAGAGCTTCGAGCGCACCAGGCTCTCCCAATCGGCGGAACCGAGGGTCGGGCTGGCGACGATCATCGCCTGACTGCCGATCTTCTCGTCCTGGCACTTGCGCTTGATGTCGGCGAGCGTGCCGCGCACGATTTTTTCCAGCCCCGGCCAGCTGGCCTTCTGCACCACCAGAATCGGCGCATCTTCGCGCCAGCCGGCAGCGCGCAGCGCATCCTGAACTTCGTGCAACAGGGTGATCGACAGGTAGATGCACAGCGTGCAGTGATGTTTGGCCAGCGATACCAGATCCTCACCCTCGGGCATCGGCGTACGCCCGGCGGTGCGCGTGAGGATCACCGTCTGCGTCACTTCCGGCAACGTCAACGATTCACCGGCGGCAGCCATTGACGCCATGGCCGACGAGACGCCGGGCACCACCGCCCATTCGACACCGGCAGCGGTAAGCGGGCGGGTCATTTCGATCAGCGCACCATAGAGGCCGGGGTCACCGGTCTGCAGGCGAACGACGATGGCATGACGACTCGCCTGGTCGAGCAGCCAGGCGACCATTTCTTCCAGCGTCATGTCCTTTGAGTCGCGGATTTCACAGCCTGCGGGCGCATACAGCGTGGCCGCCTGATCGACCAGCGAACCGGCGTAAAGAATGGCGCCAGCCTGTTCAAGCAGCTTGCGTCCCTTGACGGTGATGAGATCGGGATCGCCGGGACCGGCGCCGATAATCCAGACCTTACCGGCCATGGCAATACCTCGCAACAATAGGGTTAATCACAGAATTCATCGTGTTGTCTCAAGCCTCGAGCAAGGCCAGCAATTCGGGTTGAGAACGCGGGCAGGCGCCTTCCGGCAGCAGTCCGCGTCGCACCAGCGTACGATGCAGCTCTATCACTTTCGGCACTGGCAACCCTGCCATCTTCAGCGCTTCGTCTTTCGCCGGCAGCTCGGCGGCATCAAAGGAAGCCGCACAGCACCCACCCGACATCAGGTGAATGCGGTCGGCCCAGCGGAAGGCAAAATCGATATCGTGGGTTGCGAGCAGCAGCGTAATTCCATTCGCATGCAATCCATCGAGCACGGACAGGAGTTCCTCACGCATCCGATTATCGAGACCGGCCATCGGCTCATCGAGAATCAGAAGTTGCGGTTCCATGGCCAGTACGCCGGCGATACACACCCGCTTTTTCTGCCCAAAGGACAAATTGTGCACGGCTTTGTCGCCGCAATGCGCGAGTCCGACGGCGTCGAGCGCGGCGTCGACGCGCTGGCGCACCGTGGCGGGATCGAGTCCAAGATTCAGCGGGCCAAAGGAAACATCCTCGCGCACGCTGGCCGAGAAAAGTTGCCGATCCGGGTTCTGAAACACCAGCCCGATGTCTGAGCGTAGCCGACGCAAGCCTTCGCGGCAATAGTCAACAGGCGCTCCGGCATAATGCACACTGCCCGATTGCGGCTTAAGCAAGCCATTGGCATGCTGGAACAACGTCGTCTTGCCGGCACCATTGGCGCCGAGCAGCGCGTTGCGCGTGCCGGCACAAATCCCCAAGGAACACCCATCGAGACCGGTACTGCCGTCAGGGTAACGGTAGCCGACCTGACGAAACTCCAGCAGGCAGGAAATGTCGCTCATGCCATCACCGCCACGAAAATCAATCCTGCGCCACCCATTGCAGCGATCGCCAAGTCGCGGCCCGTGTTCGCAAAGACCGGTTCGAGGAAACGCAACGGACCATCGTTATTGCGGGCCTGTGCCGCCACATGCAAGTCATGCGCCCGCGACCAGATTTGCAGCGTCAGACCGGCCGTCAGTTGCCCGAGCGAGCGCAACGCCAGGCGCGGCGTCGCATAGCCGAGCCGCGCTGACTGCGCGGTCAGCGTGTCATGCAAGGATTCGGAAAAAACGAACAGCATGCGATAGCAGATGATCATCAATTCGAGCAGAACCTCGGGCATCTTCAACCAACGCAGCAAGGCAATCAGATCGATCAGCGGGGTCGTCAGCACCAGAAACAGAAGCGCCGCCAGCGCCGCGGCCGAGCGCGACACCAGCTTGAAGAACGGACCAGAACCTTCCGGTAGCCAATGCACCATCAGATTTCCCTGCGCGTCGAACCCCGGAGAAACGAGCAAACTCACGCTGCCGATCAGTAGAAAACCGAATGCCGGCGCGGCGACGCGGACCAGACGACTCGGGAGAACACGTGCGCCCAGCAGGGCTGCAACGGCCAGCAAACCGGCCACAACACCGGCGGCAAGCGGCGTGCTGGCAGCGAACGCTGCAATCAGCCCGAAGAGCGCGAACAAACCCTTGGCGGACGGCGAAACACCGCGCCAACGGTTGGAATAGGCTGACTGCTCGATCAGCACCGGGAGGTTTCTCCCTCGGCTGCACGGTTTTCCGTTTTTTTCTGCTCGGCTTCACGACGCATTTTTTCGCGGGTGACGGAAACGCCCAGCCAGTAGCCGATCACGCCCGCCCCGAGGGCAGCTTGCAGGGCAAACAACAGCGAGGCGATTTCGCCGCTGGCCGGTTCGATCAGTGACGAAAACCACGGTTTGTAGTCCGGGTTGATACTACCGATCAAATCCTTGGCCTTATCATCCGCACCGGTGAATATTTCGGCAGTTTTGCCGTCGGCATCGGGCGCAGGCTTCTGCACCAACCACAACGGCAAGGCCGAAATGGCGATGACGGCCAAGATCAGCCAGAGGTTCCGGCGATTTTTCATGCACGCGCCTCCGTGCGATCGAACAGCTTGAGCCCTCGCAACTCTTCCGGATTGAAACGCGCCAAGGCATTGAACACCAGCACCGTCAGCAAGCCTTCGCTGATCGCCAACGGAATCTGGGTAATGGCGAAAAGGCTGGCAAATTTGGCAAAGGACATCACGAATCCGCCGAGCGGATCGGGAAAGGCCCACGCCAATTGGGCTGAAGTCGTCACATAGGTCATCAGGTCCGACAGGCTGGCGGCGAGAAAGACACTGACCGCCAGGGAAAGACGCAGGCCGCGCGCAGCACGAAAGATGCCGGCAGCAACAAAGGGACCGACGATGGCCATCGAGAAGAGGTTCGCACCGAGCGTCGTCAGACCGCCGTGCGCCAGCAAGAGGGCCTGAAACAGGAGGACGACCAGGCCGATCGGCGCCATCGCCCATGGGCCGAAGAGCATGGCGCCAAGGCCGGTGCCGGTTGGGTGCGAGCAACTGCCGGTGACCGAGGGCAGCTTGAGGGCCGAAAGCACGAAGGTGAACGCGGCAGCGACACCGAGCAGCATGCGCTGTTCCGGATTGTCGCGCAGGCGTTTACGTACGATGTGGAGTCCATAACCCACGAAAGGTGCCGACACGGCCGTCCAGCCGAGCGCGTGCTCGATGGGCAGATAGCCTTCCATGATATGCATGATTCACCTCTTCTCGCGAAAGACAACGAACAGCAACGACAACTTGCCCGGGAAGAGGGAATTGATGGGAATCTGATCGGAACCTGAGCTGCGGGCAATCCGGAAATGCAAAGCGTACGAAAACCCGGCAGCGAATCGTCAGAACCTCACCCCTCACCCCGAGGATTGGCACCACATTC
>CAYUYI010000131.1:0-2785 GCA_964448995.1 uncultured Propionivibrio sp.
GATAGCTTCAGGTGACTGGAGTTCAGACGTGTGCTCTTCCGATCTTCGCCGACGTTGTCCGCGATCACCGCGGGATTGCGGGGATCGTCCTCGGGAATACCGGCCTCGACTTTGCCAACGAGGTCTGCGCCAACGTCAGCGCCCTTGGTAAAGATGCCGCCGCCGAGACGCGCAAAAATGGAAATCAGCGAGCCGCCAAACGCCAGACCGACGAGCGGCTCGACGGCACGCTGGAAGTCGCCGCTGCCGCGAAGGAACGCGTAATAACCGGCGACACCCAGGAGGCCAAGACCGACCACGAGCATGCCGGTGATCGCGCCGCCCTTGAATGCCACCGCCAGCGCCGGCGCGATACCCTGCCGCGCCGCCTCAGCCGTGCGTACGTTGGCACGAACGGAAACGTTCATCCCCACATACCCGGTCGCACCAGAAAGGACCGCACCGACGACGAAGCCGATCGCCATCAGCTTGCCGAGAAAAGCACCGATCAGCAACGCAAGCACGAGGCCAACACCAGCAATCATCGAATACTGACGGTTCAGATACGCCGAGGCACCCACCTGAATCGCTTGTGCAATCTCCTGCATTTTTTCATTGCCCGACGGCAACGACAGAATCCACCGCGTCATGGCAGCACCATAAATCACGGCGATTACCGCGCAAATCAGCGCGAAATACAAACCAGCCGACATAGTAATCCTCGATAAGATGTTTTTTTACCGCTCGTCTCAATGACAAATGCGCATCAGCCCGGTAAGCCGGGCCGACGCGAATTCAGGTTTTATGCAGACGAATTTCAATTTCCGAGGAACATCCTACACCACTCGCCCGAGCGTGTACCACGTATTTCGTTCTCGGTTTTCCACAACAGGTCAGACCATCAGGCCGATCTATTCAAGGCGGAAAACACTAACTCGCGCACGGCGTTGACCGCGCCGACACCGTTGATACGAGAGACTTTTGGGGCATCCCCGCCAGCCATCACCCAGTCCGAATAGAACGTGCTGAGCGGCTGGTTTTCCTTCCGAAAAATCTCCAGGCGGCGCATCACCGTATCAACCCGATCGTCATCTCGCTGAACCAGCGGCTCGCCGCTAACGTCATCGACGCCATCAACACGTGGTGGATTGAAATTGATGTGGTAGCTCCGTCCGGAAGCGGGATGGACCCGACGTCCGCTCATTCGCCCGACGATTTCGGCATCCGGCACGTCGAACTCCAGAACATGATCAATTGCGATGCCAGCAGCACGCACAGCCTTGGCCTGAGCCAACGTGCGCGGAAAGCCATCGAACAGGAAACCGCCTCGGCAATCCTCAGCGCGCAGCCGGGCTTCGGCCAATTCGATGACAAGGCTATCCGACACGAGATTGCCGGCCTTCATGTCATCTTCGATTTTCACACCCAACGGCGTCCGTTCGCGCATCGCGGCACGCAACATGTCACCCGTCGATATCTGCGGAATGCCGAAAGCCTCACAGATGTACCGGGCCTGAGTGCTCTTGCCTGCCCCCGGAGCGCCCAGCAGGACGATTCTCACACCCGACCCGGCTGGGAAAACCACGCCTGCATCCGCACTGCATCTTCAGGCGTATCCACGCCGGGAATCGGCAAATGATCAGAGATCACCACGCTGATGCGGAAGCCGTACCACAAGGCACGCAACTGTTCGAGTGCTTCAAACCGTTCCAGCGCGGAAGGCTGGAGCCGCGCATAGGCCCGCAGGAACCGTGCGCGGTAGGCATACAGGCCGACATGCCGGAAAGCCGGCATCCCGGCCGGCAACGATGCCTTGCCGCCATCCTGAGCAAAATGGTCGCGCGCATAGGGAATCGGGGCTCGCGAAAAATACAGGGCATCCCCGTTGGCCTTGCACACCACTTTGACGATATTGGGATTAAAAAAATCTGCGGCGTCGGTAATCGGATGACCGACCGTCGCGATGTCGGCGCCGCTATCGGCCAATTGCTTGGCGGTTTGAGTGATCAAAACCGGATCGATCAGCGGCTCATCGCCCTGCACATTGACGACGATCGTGTCATCGTCCCACCCGCGCAGTTCAACGACTTCTGCCAGACGATCCGTTCCGGTCGGGTGATCTTCACGCGTGAGCAAAGCCGACAGCCCGTTTTCCTGCGCCGCCGCCATCACCGCCGCGTGATCGGTCGCAACCCAGACCTCATCAGCCCCGGACAGCACACCACGCTCGGCAACGCGCGCCACCATCGGCTTTCCGCCAAGATCGAGCAAGGGCTTCGCCGGCAGGCGAGTGGACGCATAGCGCGCCGGAACCACCACCTTGAATTTCGTCACAGATTCTGTCGCAGCGGCAGACATCAGAGTTCTCCTTCCTTCAGTGACCGGGCTTCGTCTTCCAGCATCACAGGAATGTCGTCGCGCACCGGGAATGCCAGCTTGCAAGGTTTGCAAACCAGTTCGGAGTCCGCCTTGCGGTACTCGAGGTTGGCTTTACAGATTGGACAAACGAGGATATCAAGCAGGCGAGCATCCATTGATTTTCTCCAATAATAGATCGGGCAGTTCAACACCATCTGCCGCCGCTTCGAGTTTTGCCTCGACCGGCAACATCCAGGCGTCATGCAATCGGAATGAAGCGCATTTTACCGCATCTTTCTCGGTCATCAGCAGCGTACCGTCCCGAGCGAACATCAAATCCTCAGGCGCATAAGCATGATGATCCGGAAACGGATGCGCCTCAAAAACCAGCCCCAACGCCGAGAGTTCGGCAAAAAAACGGGAAGGATCGCCAATCCCGGCCAAGGCA
>CAYUYI010000131.1:2885-6362 GCA_964448995.1 uncultured Propionivibrio sp.
CACAATTTCGGCATCACGGTGCAGTCGATAATGCTGAAGACCGTCATCGGACACGATGACGTCACATTCCGGATGTGCCGCCAGCAACGCCGCGCCGGCGGCGACACGGTCGCGCCCGACAAACACCGGCACATTGCAGCGACGGGCGAGCAGGAGTGGCTCATCGCCCACTTCGGCGGCTTGGGAATCCGCTTTCGCCACACGAACCTGCCCCTCGACTCCGCCATATCCGCGACTGATGATTCCAGGATGAAACCCCTGCGCGCGCAACCGCTGAACCAGCCAGATCACCAGCGGCGTCTTGCCGCTACCACCGACCGTCAAGTTGCCGACGACAATCACCGGCACGGCCAGACGGATAGATTTCAAGACTCCCAGCCGATACAGCCGACAACGCGCAGCAACAACCAGGCGGAACAACCATGAGAACGGGAGAAGCGGCCAAAGCTGCAGCGACAGCCCTCGCCGATACCACCACCGGGGCAAAGATTGCGCCAGACTCGAATGACTCATGGACGCCTCGTCAGCGCACGCCGCCACCTACGCTAGCGGGGTGACTGCGTGGCAAAGGAAATATGCGGATAGCCCGCCGTCTGCGCGGCCTGCATGATATCGACGACACTCTGGTGAGTTGCCCGCGCATCGGCATTGATGACGATGATCGGGTCTTTGGCATCCCCGGCAGCGCGCCTCAATGCCTCGCTGATCGAGCGCACATCGGTCGCTGCCAGCGGCGATTTGTTGACCAGTACTTGTCCGGCAGCGGTCACGGCCACGCCAATCTCGTTCGGCTGTTCGGCCTGTTTGCTTGCATCGGCTGTTGGCAGATTGATTTCTAGCCCCGAAAATTTGGCATAGGTGGTCGTCAGCATGAGGAAAATGATGATCACCAGCAACACATCGATCATCGGGATCAGATTGATTTCGGGCTCGTCATGCCCGCGGCCGCGCTGGAAATTCATTGCCGCGCCCTAGATCTTGCGTTCGCCGTGCAGCACCTCGACCAGTCGCACGGCCTGCTGCTGCATTTCAATCACGAAGCCGTTGACCAGCGCCCGGAAATGACGCCAGAAGATCATGCTCGGGATGGCGATCACGAGGCCAAAGCCCGTGTTGTACAAGGCCACGGAAATACCGTGGGCCAGTTGCATCGGATTGCTGCCCGTCGGCGCCTGCGAACCGAAAATCTCGATCATCCCGACCACTGTACCGAACAACCCCATGAGCGGGCTGATCGAAGCAATCGTTCCAAGCGTCGTCAGATAACGCTCGAGTTCGTGCGCCACCAAACCCCCGGTTTCCTCCACCGACTCGCGCATGATATCGCGCGAGCTGCCAACATTACGCAACCCGGCCGCCAGCACACGGCCCAAGGGCGACTGGCTTTCCAGATTGACCAGCATCGCATCGCTGACGCCGCTCTGGCGATACTCGCCGACAACGCGTTGCAACAAGCCTTCCGGCAGAATTTGGGTACGACGCAGCGCCACCAGACGCTCGATGATCAAAGCAACCGCAATGATCGAAGCCAGAAGCAGGGGCCAGATCGGCCATCCGGCGGCAAGAATGATCGAAAACACACGTATCTCCGGGAAAATTTCAGTCTCGAACTTTAGCCTGTGACAGGCGTAGCGGCAACCCCTAACTAAAGTCATAGGCGGAATTCTTTATCCACAAAATCTGTGGACAACTCTGTGAAATACGCCCGTCCCGGTTCGCTAAGTCCTGTTATTACAAGGGTTTTTAACGCTTTGCAGCAAAAAGCAGCACAATATTATTATCATTTAAAATCATTGACTTAAAACAAAATTCAGAAAACATCGCGGTTAGACGCGCGCATCGCCCCGGAAACCCGCGCGGGGTGTGCATGATTTGACAAGAATGTAGAATTAGCGCATGTCTGAAACCCCCTCCTCCGACGCAAGGCTTGCGTCGCCTGCCTCGGCAATTCCGATTTCGATTTCGATGCTCAATCGAATGATCCGGGAATGCATCGAATCGACCTTTCCGTTATTTTGGGTCAGTGGCGAGATTTCGAACCTCACTCACGCCGCTTCGGGCCACGTTTACTTCTCGCTCAAGGATGCGCATGCCCAGGTTCGTTGCGTCATGTTCCGCAGCCGGGCGCAGCTGGTCGGCTGGCGACTGGCGAACGGCCAGCATGTCGAAGCGCGCGTGCTCGTCTCTCTCTACGAGGCGCGCGGCGATTTCCAGCTTAACGTCGAGACCATTCGCAAGGCAGGACTCGGCGACCTCTACGAACGATTCATTCAACTTAAGACGCGACTGGAGAAAGAGGGGCTGTTTACGCCCGAATCCAAGCGCCCCTTACCCCCCTTTCCCGCCACGATCGGCGTCATCACTTCGCCGCAGGCCGCCGCGCTGCGCGACGTCCTGACGACGCTCCGGCGCCGTGCACCGCACGTCAGGGTCATCGTTTTCCCTGCATTGGTCCAGGGTGATGGCGCTGCCCCGCAGTTGGCTGCCGCACTACAAAGCGCCAACCGCCACGGCCAATGTGACGTGCTGATCCTGTGTCGCGGCGGCGGCAGCCTCGAAGATTTGTGGGCGTTCAACGACGAAGCGCTGGCTCGCGCCATCCGCGCAAGCTGCCCCCCCGTCATCACCGGCATCGGCCACGAAACCGACTTCACCATTGCCGATTTCGCGGCGGATCGCCGTGCCGCCACACCAACAGCAGCCGCCGAACTCGTTGCGCCCGAACGCGAGGTCTTGCGCACCGGCCTCGCAGTCATCCACAACACGCTTCGCCGGCAACTCCGCCGCAATCTCGAACAACGCGCCCAGCAACTGGACCTGCTCGCAAACCGCCTGCAACATCCGGCCCAGCGACTGGCTCGCCAGCGCGAACAACTGTCAAACCTGCAACGGCATCTGGATGCGGCCTTGAACAGCGCCACCAGCCGAAAACGCCGGACACTGGCCGAAATCACGCGACGCCTGTTGATCGCACGCCCACACACCGCCGATCATGCTCGACGGCTCGAAGCCTTGCCATCCCGCCTTCACGCTGCGTGGCAGCACACACTGATCGAACGCCACGGACCGCTGGCGCGGCTCGCCGCCAGTCTTGATCACCTCAATCCGCTATCCGTGCTTGCCCGCGGCTACAGTATCGTGACCGACACCGAAGGTCGCATTGTGCGCAATACCCACATGCTGGAACCAAACCAGCGCATCGCTGTCTGCCTGCACAGTGGCCGACTGGAGGCACGGGTCGAAACGCTCCGTCATGCGACGGAACCGGAAAAGAGCTGAACCCTCATGGCACGCTGAAAACAACAACCCGCTATCGTTCAAGGAGACATCATGGAACACCAACTGCCGCAACTGCCGTTTGCCATTGACGCACTGGCGCCGCACATGTCCAAGGAAACCTTCGAGTACCACTATGCCAAGCACCATCAGGCCTATGTCACCAACCTGAACAACCTGATCAAGGGCACCGAATACGAA
>CAYUYI010000132.1:0-6330 GCA_964448995.1 uncultured Propionivibrio sp.
GCCGAAACTTCCGCAGGAACACCTTGTTTCTGCACCGCTTCGAATTCCTGCTTGGCCGTCGCCGTCTCGCCGAGCGCCAAGTAGGCGCGGGCAATTTCGGCGCGCGCTCGGGCGTTGTTCGGCTGCACGGCAAGGACACGCTCAAGGGCAAAGACGGCGCGAGTATGCTGGCCAGCATCAATGGCGGCGATTCCCAGCAGCAGGTCAAATGGGATTTCGCCAGCCCGCGCCCCTTCCTGCGGTTCGAGCAGGACAAACGCTTCCGCGGCCTTCCCCTGATCGATCAGCGCCTTGGCCCGATCCGTCAGTTCGTCCGCCAAGGCCAAGCGGGGCAGTAACGCCGCGAGGAGGATGGCCATCAGTGTCGTCCGCTTCATTGTTGGTGCCACATCGATTCTCCCTGCGGTGCGCCCAAAGTAAAAATCCATGGGTACGGTGTCAGTAATTCGGTCCGGTCGCCGGCGAATAATTCGGTCCCGTCGGCGTCGGCGGAGCCGCTGGTGCTGACGGCGTTCCGATAAATTCTACCGGCTTCGGCGGGGGAAGTGCAGGAATCAATCCCGGTGAACCACTGCCACCACTCGTCGGCCCGTTCTCCCGGCGCGGAAAACTGCGCCGATCGGAAACCAGAAAGGTCTCGCCAGGAGGCACAAAGACGCAACCGGCATCGCTGCACACCTCGACAAGGCCTGCAAATGTGCTGACGGCCAGTCCCGCCTCGGTCAATTTTGCGCCGTAATCGGTACCACGGATACCGATGGTCGCCACCGCCGTGCTCACTTTGTACTGCTCCCGGCGCTCGCGCCCGATCAGGCCGGTAATCGTCCTGAAACTGCCTTTGAGCAGGGAGAAAAATCCCCGATCGTCGGCACCAGCCCGGCCGCCCTGATCGACGAAACGGAACTCATCAATTCTGAAACGCGAATCCGGTTGTAACGAGAGGGACGCGCCATCTTCGAAGCGCAACTGAACACGCCCTTCGTAGGTGGCAATCATCTCGCCCGCCTCGATCACACTCCCGCGCTCGGCGCCACGCAACTGACCGTCGCGACCGGTAATCTCAACCTTGCCACTGAGGAACACGACAGAAGCAGCGGCGCTAGCCACCGTCGCTTGCAACAAGGCCAACAGGACAAGAAACGCGGGCACAGCACCCGACTGCAGCGCAAAACCAGCCCCTGCGTACCCGGCGGCGCGTCTTGCAGCGCGCCACGCCGACACGATAAGCCACTGAAAAATCGACATAACTTTCATATCAAGAGAAAAATAAGACACGACCCCTCGCGGGTCAACAAAAAACGGCGGACTCGGCCGCCGTTTTTCACTGCTTGCAAAAAAACAACACTCACCGCACGCAATCGACGTAATAACACGCCTTACCATCAACCACTTCTTTGACCAACCCGTGGATATCGGTTTCAAACCCGGGGAACTGCTCGTTGAAAAAGCGCGCGAATTTGAGGTAACGCACGATCGTGGCATTGAAACGCTCTCCTGGAATCAGCAGCGGAATGCCAGGAGGATACGGCGTCAGCAGGATACTGGTAATTCGCCCTTCGAGTTCGTCGATCGGCACGCGATCGATTTCACGGTGCGCCATTTTGGCAAATGCGTCGGTCGGTTTCATCGCCGGCACCATGTCGGAGAGATACATCTCGGTGGTCAAGCGGGCGACGTCGTTTTGCGCGTAGACGCCATGGATCAGGTGGCACAGGTCACGCAGCCCCATGCGTTCATAGACCGGGTGTTTGGCCACGAATTCCGGCAACACCTTCCACAACGGCTGGTTCTTGTCGTAGTCGTCCTTGAACTGCTGCAATTCCGTCACCATGGTGTTCCAACGGCCTTTGGTGATCCCGATCGTGAACATGATGAAGAACGAGTAAAGACCGCACTTCTCGACGATGACGCCGTGCTCGGCCAGGTATTTGGTCACGATCGCCGCGGGGATGCCGAAATGCTCGGCGAAATCGCCATCGACATCGAGCCCGGGCGTAATGATCGTCGCCTTGATCGGATCGAGCATGTTGAAGCCATCGGACAACTGACCAAATCCGTGCCAACGCTCACCCGGCTTGAGCATCCACGCCTCGCGTTCCTCGATGCCCTCCTCCGACAGATCGTCGGGGCCCCAGACCTTGAACCACCAATCGGCCCCCCATTCTTCGTCCACCTTGCGCATGGCTCGGCGGAAATCGAGCGCCTCGGCAATCGACTCTTCAACCAGCGCCGTCCCGGCCGGCGCCTCCATCATCGCCGCCGCCACGTCGCACGATGCGATGATCGCGTATTGCGGCGACGTCGAGGTGTGCATCAGATATGCCTCGTTGAATACGGCTCGATCGAGCTCGCGCGCCTCCGAGTTCTGCACAAGGATCTGCGAGGCCTGCGACAAACCCGCCAACAGTTTGTGCGTCGATTGCGTCGCGAAAATCATCGATTCCTTGCAACGCGAGCGATCCTCGCCAATGGCGTGATAATCGCCATAGAAATCATGGAACGCGGCATGCGGCAACCAGGCTTCGTCGAAGTGCAGCGTATCGATCTTGCCGTCGAGCATCTCCTTGATTTCTTCGACGTTGTAGAGAATCCCGTCGTAGGTCGACTGCGTAATGGTCAGCACACGCGGCTTGGCTTTCACGCTGTTGGCAAAGGGATGCGCGGCGATTTTTTTCTGGATGTTCTCCCAGCGGAATTCTTCCTTCGGGATCGGTCCGATGATGCCGAAATGGTTCCGCGTCGGCATCAGGAATACCGGAATCGCACCGGTCATAATGATCGAGTGCAACACCGATTTGTGACAGTTTCGATCGACAATGACGATGTCACCCGGCGCCACGGTGGAATGCCAGACAATTTTGTTCGAGGTCGACGTCCCGTTGGTCACAAAGAAAAGGTGATCGGCGTTGAAAATCCGTGCGGCATTGCGTTCGGAAGCGGCGACGGGGCCGGTGTGGTCAAGCAGTTGGCCCAACTCTTCCACCGCGTTGCAAACGTCGGCGCGCAGCATGTTCTCGCCAAAAAACTGGTGGAACATCTGCCCCACGGGCGACTTGAGGAATGCGACGCCCCCTGAGTGGCCGGGACAATGCCACGAATACGACCCATCGGCAGCGTAATGCGTGAGCGCACGGAAGAAGGGCGGCGGCACGCTCTTCAGGTAGGTCTTGGCCTCACGCACGACGTAGCGTCCAATGAACTCCGGCGTATCCTCGAACATGTGGATGAAACCGTGCAACTCGCGCAGCAGATCGTTCGGAATATGGCGTGATGTCCGCGTCTCGCCATGCAGAAAGATTGGGATATCTTCGTTGCGGCAACGGATTTCCGTGACGAAGGCGCGAAGCTCATTGATCGTCTTCTCAGCCTCGCCACCGCTGAATTCCTCGTCATCGATTGACAGAATGAACGCCGAAGCGCGGCTCTGCTGTTGCGCGAAGGATGACAAATCACCGTAGCTGGTCACCCCAAGCACTTCCATGCCCTCCTGTTCGATGGCTTGCGCCAGCGCACGGATACCCAGACCTGAGGCGTTTTCCGAGCGGAAGTCCTCGTCGATGATGATGACCGGAAAATTGAATCGCATGGCGTCCTACCTCTGAAAAGCAGCGACCCGCCGCAGCGGGTCTTGGCACAAATGAATTGCGTATCGAAAACGCTCGACGTCAGATCTTGGGCAGGGTCACGCCGACCTGCCCCTGATACTTGCCCCCCCGATCCTTGTACGAAGTCTCACAGATTTCGTCGGATTCGAAGAACAGCACCTGCGCACACCCTTCCCCGGCATAGATTTTGGCGGGGAGTGGCGTGGTGTTGGAAAACTCCAGCGTGACATAGCCTTCCCACTCCGGTTCGAAGGGTGTCACGTTGACAATGATGCCGCAACGCGCATACGTACTCTTGCCAAGGCAGACGGTCAGTACGCTACGCGGGATGCGGAAATACTCGACGGTGCGCGCCAAAGCGAAGGAATTCGGCGGAATGACGCAATAGCCTTTTCCGGACACCTCGACAAAGGATTGGGGATCAAAGGCCTTCGGATCGACAATCGTCGAATTGATATTGGTAAAGACCCGGAACTCGTCGGCGCAGCGGATATCGTAACCATAGCTTGACGCCCCATAGGACACGATCTTGTTGCCGTTGATCTCGCGCACCAGATCGGGCACGAACGGCTCGATCATGCCGTGCTGCTCCGCCATGCGGCGGATCCATTTATCGGATTTGATGGACATCGCTGAAGCCTCTGGAAACCGTTGAGTAAAGGCGCGTATTTTACGGTTTTCCGATAAGAAAAAGGGAATGCTTGCCGGCATTCCCCTGCTTTTCTGCTTTGCCACCTTTCTCGCTCAGCGCGCCGCGATGACCCCGCAGGCGACCCGAGCCCCCGAATTGCCGGTGGGCTGGGTCTTGAAATCATCCGGAGCGGCATGGACGATGACGCCCCGCCCGAGAATTCCGCCCGTGCCGCCACCAACCGACAACCCCCGCAAACGCGCCGTCAGGCGAGCCTCGCCCGAGGCATCCGCCACCAACGCTGGCATGTCGCCACTGTGGTGATCGGCGTGGTCGGGATGACCGTGCGGCTTACCCGTCGGGTTGAAGTGACCACCGGCACTGGTGGCATCCGGCGCAGTGCAATCGCCTTTTTCGTGAATGTGGAAGCCGTGCGCCCCCGGAGTGAGACCGGAAATCTGCGCCGTGACCACCACCGCATCGCCCTCCTGGCGAAAAGAAACCATCCCGGCAACGCTACTGCCTTGCGTTGGCTTCAGCACCGCCTCGGCGCCCGCCCGCTCGGCGCCACTGCCCGCACACGCGCTCATCGCCGCCACCCACGGCAACCACACCCAGATCGCCCGCTTCGTCATCGCAAACCCCTCCTTGAACATGAAACCGTGGCAAACCCCGGCGCCGTCAGAGCGCCGACCGTTCAGCGAAGACCGGAAAACCGGCGATTGGTTCAGTTCAATGCATCGCCGACGGGGCGCGACGAGAGGGTCGCCCCGCCCCGCAACGCTGGCATCAGGTGTTCTGCACCACGATGTTCGGGAACTTGCTGGTCATATCCTTGGCCCGCTCTGCCACTTTCACTGCCACTCGCCTGGCAATGGCACGGTAGATCTCCGCTGCGCGCGAATCGGGAGCGCCGACCACCGTTGGCTTGCCGGCGTCGGTCATCTCGCGGATCGCCAGTTCCAACGGCAGCGCCCCCAACAATTCGGCATCATAGTCCTGCGCCATGCGCTGGGCGCCGCCATGACCGAAGATATGCTCTTCATGGCCGCACTGCGAACAAATGTGGATGCTCATGTTCTCGACGAGGCCAAGAATCGGGATACCAACCTTGTCGAACATCTTCAGGCCCTTGCGTGCGTCGATCAGCGCGATATCCTGCGGCGTGGTAACGATCACCGCGCCAGTGACCGGCACTTTCTGCGCCAGCGTCAGCTGCGTATCGCCGGTTCCCGGTGGCAGATCGACGACCAGATAATCCAGATCTTTCCAGTTTGTCTGTCTAAGCAGTTGCTCCAGCGCTTGCGTCACCATCGGCCCGCGCCAGACCATCGGCGAATCGACATCGATCATGAAACCGATCGACATCGTCTGCAACCCATAGGCCAGCAGCGGCTCCATCGACTTCCCATCCTCGGACTCCGGTTGTTTCCCGGCCAAACCCATCATCTGCGGAATCGACGGCCCGTAGATGTCGGCATCGAGCAAACCAACCGACGCACCTTCCTGCGCCAGCGCCAGCGCCAGATTGGCCGCTGTCGTGCTCTTGCCGACGCCCCCTTTGCCGGAGGCCACAGCGATGATGTTCTTGACGCCGGGCAAGGGCTTGAGGGTTGCCTGAACGGCGTGCGCCACGATTTTGACGCTCACGTTCGCCTCGACAGCCGCCACGCCCGGCAACGCCTTCAACGCCGCGACCACCTTATCTTGAATCGCCTTGACCTGCGTCTTGGCCGGATAGCCGAGTTCGATATCGAGCGAAATCTTATCGCCATCGACCTTGACGTTCTTGGCGGCCCGGCTTGACACAAAATCCTTCTGCGTATTCGGATCGACGACCTGTTTCAACGCCGCGAGCACGGCCTCCTGCGTGACTGCCATTTCTGACTCCTTGGAAGGGAAAGCGTTATACCTGACTAATTTCGTCTAGTTTAGCCGAAAGGCGAAAACGGTACCACGTCAACGCGATGGGAGCCACTACCGTTTGCTAAAATGCACGTTTTGCCCCAATCGAAGAACACTGCCCATGTCCCGCAAAATCCTGGTCACTTCCGCGCTGCCCTACGCCAACGGCTCCATCCACCTCGGCCACCT
>CAYUYI010000133.1:0-6264 GCA_964448995.1 uncultured Propionivibrio sp.
CGCGACAAGCAGTTCCCGAACGTCCCGACCTTCAAGGAGCAAGGTGTTGATGTGCAGTTCTTCACCTGGCGTGGTCTCGCCCTGCCGAAGGGCGTTCCGGCAGCCAACAAGGCCAAGATCGTCGATGCTTACAAGAAGGCTTTCGATACGCAAAGCTTCAAGGACTTTGCTGCCAAGGCTTCGCTGAACCTGGCCTATCAGGATTCCGCCGAATTCACCAAGTTCCTTGACCAGAACTACAAGGACGTGGAAGCCGTGATGAAGAGCCTGGGCCTCGCCAAGAAGTAAGTCACATGATTGATCAGGGGCGGCCGATTGGCCGCCCTTTTTGCATCAGGCAACTCGAAGAAAGTAGCGTTCTTATGAAAAAAGCAGATATCGTTGGCGGGCTGATCGGCATCCTGATCGGTCTCTACGCCATCTGGGAGGGCACGAAAATGCCCGAAGATCTCGTCATGAAAATTGGCCCGAGTTTCTTTCCCAACATCCTGGCGGGATTCCTGATCCTTTTTAGTGCCATTTTGATCGTGAATGCCCTGCGCGGCAAAAGCAAGGGCGAGGTCGCTCCTCTTAGGATCGCTGACAAAGGCGTCCAGCGCGGCCTCATCACACTCGCTGCTGCCATCGTCTTCTGCGTCGTACTCGATCCGCTCGGCTTTCTCCTCACCTCGATCATATTCCTCACGTTCATGATGTGGATCATGGGCAATCGCAAGCCGGTTGCCCTGACCATTGCACCGACGGTCATTACACTGGCCGTCTGGCTCGTCTTTGAAAAAGTACTCAATCTGTCAATGCCGGCAGGCATCCTTGTCGACATTCTGTAAGCGGGAAAGCCATGGAATTCAATTGGGAATTGATGTTTACCAGCTATGCTGCGGTTTTTACGCCGAGCATCCTGTTCATGATTTGCGTCGGCACGGTCGCCGGTATCGTTATCGGCGCCCTGCCCGGCCTGACTGCCACAATGGGGGTCGCGCTCCTGGTCCCACTCACGTTCGGCCGGCCGCCGTTGGAAAGTCTGTCGATGCTGATGGGCATTTATTGCGGCGCCATGTACGGCGGTGCCATCTCCGCCATCCTCATCAGAACACCGGGAACACCCGCCGCCGCCGCCACAGTCATGGAGGGGTACCCGATGGCAAAGCGCGGCGAGGCTGGTCGTGCCATGGCCATGGCGCTGTTTGCTTCATTCTTCGGCGGGGTCGTCGGCGCATTGATCATGACCTTCGCGTCGCCTTTCGTTTCAAGCGTAGCACTCGAATTCGGACCCGTGGAGTATTTCGGGCTGGCGATCTTCGGCCTTTCGGTCATCATCTCAATTTCCGGCCGCTCGCTGATCAAGGGCATGATGTCGGCCTTCTTTGGTTTATTGATTTGTACTACAGGGTTCGACCCGATCTCCGGCTATCCGCGCTTTACATTCGGCCTCGTCGAGATGATGGAAGGTCCCCCCTTCATCCCGACGTTGATCGGCCTCTTTGCCGTTTCTGAAGTCTTCAACGAAGTCCAGAAAGATGGCGTCGTGCAGCAGGTTAAAGCGAAACTCGACCAATACTTGCCCAGTTGGACCGACATCAAATACTGCTTCAAGGAATTGTGCCGATCCAGCATTATCGGCACGATCATTGGCGCTATTCCTGGGGCTGGCGGCGACATCGCCGCCTTCATCTCTTACGGCGAAGCCAAGCGTGCGTCGAAGAACCCGGAGCGTTACGGCCACGGCGAGATCGAAGGTCTCGCGGCATCGGAATGCGCCAACAATTCCTGTTCGGGCGGCGCGATGATCCCGCTGCTCTCGCTTGGCGTGCCCGGCGATGCCGTCACGGCGGTCCTGCTGGGCGCCTTCGTCATTCAGGGATTGCAACCGGGACCGATGCTCTACAAAGAGCACATGGACATCGTCTATCAGATCTTTGCGTCGATGATGCTCGCGCAGTTCGCCATGCAGTTCATTGGTATGGCCGGAATCCAGCTCTTTGCCCGGGTCATCATGGTCGATCGCGCCATTTTGACGCCGGCAATCTTCGTACTTTCCTGCGTCGGCGCCTTTGCCATGCGTGGTAATGTTTTCGACGTCTATTGCACCTTGTTCTTCGGCATCCTCGGTTACGTGATGATGCGCTATGACTACCCGCTTTCGCCGATCCTGCTGGCACTGATCCTCGGCCCCATGGCCGAAGCCAACCTAAGGCGGGCGCTGGTCATTTCGAACGGTGATTTCAACATCCTGTTCAGCCGCCCGATCGCCGTCGGGCTGATGATTCTCGCCGTCATTTCGTTGGTGCTGGCGATCCGCGGCCATAAAAAGGTCGAGGCCAAGCTCGCGGAACAAGAAAAGCTGTTCGAGGAAGTCATCAAAGAATAGCTCGCCGCATGGCCCAGGAAGATTCTTTCTGGGCCACGCATTCGACCACAACAGGCTTCGCCCCCCCCCAAAAAAGCACTTAAGCAATCGCCTTTGCGAACCGTTAATTCCTGTTAAGGAATCGCGGTCCGGCGAGGAGATTGCCATGAAGATTGCCAGTAATTCGCTGTTGATGGACTCGAGCCACATCAGCCAGCAACACTATGAACGCCAGGAAAGCCTGCGTCTCTGGGTCGGCACGCAACGCCCCAGTGCTGGAGCCAATAATGCTGTGCCAGCGCCACGCGGCCTACCGATCAGCGAAGTGCAGATTTCGCAGGCGGGCGCACTTGCCCAGTCCGACGAAACCGACGCCATTGCAGCGGGCCTCCGGGCGGCAGAGAACGATCCGATGCTGCAACTGTTGCGAGCGATGATCGCCATCCTGACCGGCGAAGAAGTCAGGATCTTCGATGCCGGCGATCTCGCCAGCGAAACGCCCGCAATTGATGTACCGGTCAAAAATACAGGCCGCCAACAATCGGCCGGCTATGGCATCGAATACGATCGCCACGAGTCCTACCGAGAGAGCGAACAGACGCGCTTTGCGGCAAGCGGCACGATCCGCACCAGCGACGGCAAGGAAATCAGTTTCGATCTGTCGCTGATGATGTCGCGCAGCTACGCCGAAGAATCAAATCTCAGTATTCGACAGGGGGATGCGCGCCGCAAGCAGGATCCGCTGATACTCAACTTCAACGGCACCGCTGCACAACTCACCAGCCAGCGCTTCAAATTTGACCTTGATTCGAACGGCACCGCAGAGGACATCAATTTCGTCACGAACGGCAGCGGTTTCCTCGCGCTTGACCGCAATGGTGATGGCAAGATCAACAACGGTTCGGAGCTATTTGGAACAATCTCCGGCAACGGTTTTGCCGATTTGAGTTCGCTCGATGGCGATCACAACGGCTGGGTCGACGAAAATGATGCGGCCTTCACCAATCTGCGCATCTGGACCAAGGATGGCGCTGGCCAGGACCAACTCGCCACATTGAAACAGGCCAATGTCGGCGCACTCAACCTGGCCAGCATCGCAACGCCGTTCGACCTGAAGGATCAAAACAACGCCCTCCTCGGCCAAGTCCGTTCAAGCGGAGTCTTTCTCAAGGAGAACGGCCAAGTTGGAACAATCCAGCAAATCGATCTGACTGTGTAATCCGCTCAACCCCCGCCTATACCACTAAGGGCTACCGTCCCTTACGGTGGGGCAAGTTCCAGATCGATACCGCCTCCCCCGCCGCTGCCCTGCACCGCCGCGGTGCCGAGCTTGGCGAGCGCCTTGTTGGCTGCGCGCATGCGCTCGAGAAGCTTGGCCGTCAGCGTTTTGTGAAAGCGATCCAGAACTTCGTCCGAACTGAGATCAAGTGCGGCACTGTTGATTTCGAGGACCAGAGTCGGCTCAAGCGTCGTGACCGTCGCATGGCGCTTGTTGTCGCTCGGGTGCAAGTAGGCCATTTCGCCGACAATCTCGCCCGCGCCGAGGCGGCAGAGCGCACGCCCTTCGACTGACACCTCGACGAACCCGTCAACGATGAGCCCAAATGTGCGGCTGTTGTCACCTTCGCGGATCAGTACCACTTTCGAAGCCACCTCTCGCCAGACGCTGATGCGTAATACCTCCCACAGTTCGATGTCTTCGAATTCCGAGAAAAACTCGATACGGCGCAAACGCTCGAAGTGTTCGGTGTCGTGGACGACAGCACTTTCGTCGAACATCTGGTATCGGACGGTGGAGAGATCCTTGGCGAATTCCGCACCGTTGCGATAGCGGTTATAGAGATCCTTTTCCAGCGCCTTGCGGATGATCGGATCGAGCGCTTCGGGCAAGTTTGGATTCAGCGCACAAACCGAGGGGGTATCGCTATTGACGATCTTGTAGATCAACGCACCTTGATTGTTGGCTCGGAACGGCAAGCGGCCAGTCAATAACTGAAAGAGCACCACACCGAGTGAATAGAGATCCGTCTTCTGATTGAGCGGATAGTTCTTGATCTGCTCGGGTGACATATAGGCTGGCGATCCGACCCCCATCACGAAGGTCGAATCCTTGTTCATGTCCTTGTGCAGATTCAGTGCCAGGCCGAAATCAGTGATCTTTGGCTCATCGCCGGGCGTGACCAGAATGTTCGCTGGCTTGATGTCGCGATGCACGATCCCCTGCCGGAAAGCATGATCAAGCGCCAGACAGCACTTGAAGATAATGCCGATGACCCGATGCATCGGCAACAACCGGTTGATAGCACAGTATTGCTCCAGCGACACGCCCTCGATGAACTCCATGACCAGATAAGCATGGTCGCTCTCGATATGCGCATCATAGATTTTCACGATGTTCGGGTGATCCAGACGCCGACCACTGGAGTCCTCTGTCTGAAACAGCTTGCGCAAGCGGCGCGACATCGCTTCGTTGTCGCCGACGAAACGGATCAGTTTGATCGCCACCTCGCGATCGGTGTCCGGATCGCGCGCCAGATAGACGACCGCTGTCGCCCCTTTGCCAAGGGCACGGATCACTTCGTATTTGCCTATTTTTTCCGCCATGATTACGCCATCCACCCTGACAGACGCGATCTTACCCGGACGCGATCATCGCCGCACCTTTTCGTCTTTTTCTGCAGAAAAAACAGATCGACAGGCATGAATTTGACCATCTCTCGGCTTATTTCGTGATTGGCTATTGAAAACCGGGAAATCACCCCAATGTCGGAGCGGTTTTCTGGAGATCAATGACCATGCAAGCCCCAAATACCGCAAACGACGAAACGACGCCAAACGCCATTTCTGCACAACCGGCAAGCGCTGAAACCGTTGAAACCACGGAAGCCAGCGCGGAATCCCCGATCGAATCAACACCAAGCCTGGAAGAAATGATCCGCCAGGCTGAACTCAAGGCGGCCGAACATCACGATGCCTGGCTACGGGCCAAGGCCGAAACCGAAAACGTCCGCCGCCGCGCTGTAGAAGACATCGCCAAAGCCTCGAAATTTGCCGTCGAGAAATTCGCCCGGGAACTCGTGGCCGTCAAGGACAGCCTTGAAGCCGGTCTGGCGGCAGAAAACCCGAGCATTGAGAGTCTGAAATCGGGCACCGAACTCACGCTCAAGCAACTCGTCGCCGCGTTCGAAAAATCAGCACTCAAGGAAATCAACCCGATCGGCGAGAAGTTCGACCCGAATTTCCATCAGGCGATCAGCATGATCGAGGCGGACCAGGAGCCGAATACGGTCGTCACCGTCTTGCAAAAAGGCTATCTGCTCGCCGAACGCGTGCTGCGTCCGGCACTGGTCGTCGTGGCCAAACCAAAGGCTTGACCACGGCTTGAAAATCAATCGGCTAACCCCATTTAGGACTCAAGCCGACATTTCCTCGGTATTCAAGAATTTCATCAAAGGATAAAGACATGGGCAAAATCATTGGCATCGACCTCGGCACCACAAACTCCTGCGTCGCCGTCATGGAAGGCGGCAAGCCGAAAGTCATCGAAAACTCCGAAGGCGCACGCACCACGCCATCGATCGTCGCCTACACCAACGACGACGAAATCCTGTGTGGTGCCCCCGCCAAACGTCAGGCCGTCACCAACCCGCACAACACCTTGTTCGCGGTCAAGCGCCTGATTGGTCGGCGTTTTGAGGAAAAGGAAGTGCAGAAGGATATCTCGCTGATGCCCTTCAAGATTCTCAAGGCTGATAACGGCGACGCCTGGGTCGAAGCACGCGGCAACAAGATTGCCCCGCCACAGGTTTCGGCCGAAGTGCTGCGCAAGATGAAGAAGACCGCTGAAGACTACCTCGGTGAAGAAGTCACTGAAGCGGTCATCACCGTTCCGGCTTACTTCAACGACAGCCAGCGCC
>CAYUYI010000134.1:0-1134 GCA_964448995.1 uncultured Propionivibrio sp.
CGTGCTCTTCCTCGGCCAGGCCGTAGAGATTGGCCGAATAGCTGATCTGCGTCTTGACCTCTTTCTTGCAGTAGCCGAAATAATTGTCGGCGATCAGCGTGACGATGACGCCGCGCTCGTCGCGCGCACAAATCTTGAAGGCATTACCGTCGTTGTAAAGTTCGTTGTCGCTCTTGTAGCACATGCCGTCGCGGCGCTGCCGCTCGGTGGCGTTATCCCAATGAGGCAATCCCAGCAAATGCTTCGGCACATGGGTCAGATGCGGCGCGAGAATCACGCAGCCGGTGTGCCCGGTCCAGCCATCGGGATCGAGCGAGGCATCGTTCTCCGGCAAATAGGGGTCTCCCCCGTTACCAAAGATGCTTTCAACAAAATCGAGGTTCGCCACCAGTCCTCCGGGAACGAAGAAACGGACCTCCATGCGTTTTTCGGTGGTAAACCCGGGCACGGCCGGGACAACGAGCGGGCGCAGCAGCAGCGAAACGAAACAGCCGCCCGGCTGGGCCGCGTTGGCCGTATAAGGCAGCCGCAAGGAATCTTCCGGCGGATTCAGCGCAATCGAGAGCAATTTGGAAAAAGCCACTTTCGGCACCGCCAATTTGTCGTCCGCGATCGGCATGCCGCCCTCGGCGATATGGAATACGCCGGCTGTCGTGCGCCGATCTTTGGCCGGGTTGTGCAAGACACCATTGCGCAAGCGGTAACTCGACAACAAAGGCGACCTGAAGACATCAGCATCGCGTGGCAAGGACAGGCCGCGGGCCAGGCCCGATTGATCGAGCACCAGCGTTCGTCGTGGCAGCGAGGGCACGCTCCCGGTATCGGCCAGATATTCCTTGAGAAAGCCCTGAATTCGGGCATCGGTCGGGCACAACCGGTCAGAGAGTCGCCGACTCATTTCGCGCTGGCGTGCCAGAATCGGCGAGACCAGGCGAGAAATTGAATCACCACTATCGCAGTCGCTCGAGGGCAGGTCCAACAAGGCCAGGCGCAGATTGATTGCTGCGTGAAGGTTTTCCTGGGAAAGCGAAGCCACATCCGGAACGACATTTTTTTCACCGACATTCATTTTTCGCATCCAATCCAAAAAACAAACCACACAAACCGCCCCGCCGACACAGCGACGGGATACCC
>CAYUYI010000134.1:1234-6261 GCA_964448995.1 uncultured Propionivibrio sp.
ACCATGCCTATTTACAAACTTGGAACGCTCACCCCCGAACTCGACCCGCAAAGCTGGGTTGCTCCAAACGCCGCCGTCATCGGGCAGGTCGTCATGAAGAAGAACGCCTCGGTCTGGTGGAACTGCACCGTCCGCGGCGACACCGATCGCATCATCATCGGCGAGAACACCAATATTCAGGACGGTTCGATCGTCCACACCAACCGTGGCATCGTCGTCACGCTTGGGGACCACGTCACGGTCGGACACGGCGTCATTCTGCATGGCTGCACGATTGGCGACCGTTGCCTGATCGGCATGGGGGCCACCATCCTCAACCATGTCCAGATCGGTCGCCATTGCATCGTCGGTGCCCACTCGCTGCTGCCCGAAGGCAAGGTATATCCGGAACGGTCGCTGATCCTCGGCGCCCCTGCCAGAGTCGTCCGCGAGTTGAGCGACGACGAGGTCGCTCGCCTCGCCGACAGCGCGGAACGTTACGTGAACAACTGGAAACGCTATCGCGACGAGTTGGTACCGGTCTGAACCCGGCGTTTGTTCGTTTTTTCGAACACCCGCAACCACCACTGTTCGGATTTGCGAACGCCCTGTCAATCTGTCATAAAAATGCAGCCAGAATTCAAGCTTCTAGGCTCATTGTTAATGGCACAATCCATGCTAGATAAGGCGCGCTGTGGGTCGCAATGACTGTGGTTGGCCTGCAACCTTGTTCGAAAGATAATTTAACTTAGGAGAGTGTCAATGAAGCAACATAACAAGTTGTTGCTGGGTTTCATCCTTGGCGTGGCCCTTGGTCTGATCGGTTATTACTATTTCCCGGCCAAGGAAATGGCATTCATGGGGCGAGTCACCGAGGTGTTCACCTTCGTCGGTGCGATATTCCTGCGCATGATCTTTATGGTCACCGTTCCGCTGATTTTGGCCGCACTGATGCTTGGTACCATGGAACTCAGCCAGGGTGCCGGGGGTTTCGGCAAAGTTGGCAGCCGTTGTCTGTTGTTCACCGTGGTGCTCAGCGGCATCGCGGCCTGTATCGCCCTCTTCACCACAAACTTCCTTAAACCGGGCGCTGGCCTCGTGTTCGACAAGGCCGCTTTGGCCGCGAACCAAGGGGTGCTGACCATTGCCAAGAATGCCGGCATGGCGAAGGACAAACCCTGGTTCCAGTACCTTGTCGACCTCCTGCCGCAGAATCCGATCGATTCAGCCGCGCGCGCCTTCCAGGGTGAAATCATCGCCATGATGATCTTCGCACTGTTCTTTGGTTGGGCGCTGAGCACCGTGATCAAGGACGAGGATCACCCCTTGCCCAAGGTGCTTGATGCGATCTTTCAGGCTTGCATGAAGATCATCGCCATTGCCATCCAGCTTGCGCCCTTGGCCATCTTCTGCATCGTCTTCAACACTGCCTACCGGATGGGTGCGGGCTTCCTCGGCAACGTCGCTTATTTTGCATTCGTCGTCATCCTGGGCTTGCTCCTGCAGTTCTTCGTGGTCTATAGCTTCTTCTTGGCGACCGTCGCGAAAACCAATCCGCTGCCGTTCTACAAGCAGTGCCGGGAGGTTTACCTCTACGCCTTCTCGACGGCATCCTCGAACGCGACTCTCCCTGTCGCGCTGGCATGCGCCACCGACGTGCTCAAGCTGCCGCCGAAGATCGCTCGCTTCGTCATCACCGTTGGCGCGTCCGCCAACCAGAACGGTTCGGGGCTGTATGAAGGCGTGGTCGTGTTGTTCCTGGCTCAGGTTTTCAATGTTGACCTGACCATTGGACAACAGATCCAGGTCGTCTTCATGTCCATGCTGGCCGGCGTTGGTACGGCAGGCATTCCTGGTGGCTCGCTACCGCTGATCGTGGTCCTGATGATTAACGTCGGTGTCCCGGCCGAAGGTATCGGCCTGATCCTCGGCGTCGACCGCTTCCTTGATATGTGCCGCACGACGCTGAACGTCGCTGGCGACCTGGTCATCGCCAAGCTGATCACGGAAACCGCGGGTCAGGAAGCTATCGACAAGATGAACGCGGCCTGATCCCGTTCCTGACCATTTTTCGTCAGGAACGAATCAGACGCTTCAAGACACAGCCCCGGGCTACAATCCGGGGCTGTTTTTTTAACCATCACTGCAGCGACACCACTTGACTCTCCGCCAACTCCTGCATATTCGCCACCCGTGGCGCCTGGCCGCCTTGCTGCTCGCCGGCGCGCTGCTGATCGCCGGTATCGCCTTCGCGACCTACCGCATCAGCCAGCAACTGGGGCTCGTGGAGTTGCAAAATACCGGCCGGCATCGCCTGGCGCTTTATACCGCGAGCCTCGAACGCGAGATTGTCAAATACGCCTATTTCCCCTCGACGCTCGGACTCGAACAGAGCGTACTGCAACTGCTCAACACGCCCGGTGACCCGCGCCTCGTCACCAAGGTCAACAGTTTCCTGGAACAACTCAACGAACGCGCCGGCACGCTCTCCATCTACGTCATGGATACCAAGGGACAGGTCCATGCCTCGAGCAACTGGCGCCGTGCCGACAGTTTTGTCGGCGAGGATCTTTCCTTCCGCTCCTATTTCCGCGATGCCATGGACACCGGGACCGGCCGCTTCTTCGGCATCGGCACCACGCGCAGCGAACCGGGCTACTACCTCTCGTCGGTCATCGACGACCGGAACCGCACACTCGGCGTCGCCATCGTCAAGGTCAGCCTCGAACAGCTCGAAAAATCCTGGAGCACGGTCGAAACCCCGGTTCTCGTCTCCGACGAGAACGGCGTAGTCATTCTCAGTTCGGTTCCCGACTGGAAATTTACGACACTGCAACCGCTCGACGAAAAAACACGCCAGGCTTTCGACCGCACCCAACAATACAACCGCCGCGCACTTCAGCCGCTCGGCGTCCGCGAAATCGCCGACCTCGCCAATGGTGCCCGGTTGGTCAATGTCGCCCGGCACAAGCAGGAACTCGCCTCTCCTTACCCGGTTTCGGGAAAATTCATGGAACAGTCGTTGCCGCTGCCGGGCACGAAATGGACACTGACCGTCTTCTCCCACCTCGACCAGGTTGATGACATGAGCACCACCCGGGCCGCCGTCGGGGGGGTGTCCACCCTGCTGCTCTGCATCCTTGCGGTACTGTTCAACCAGCGCCGGCGCCATTTGCGCGACCAGCTCACCGCGCGCGAGGCGCTGCAAAAGGCGCACGACGACCTGGAGCGCAAGGTCGCCGAGCGAACAAGCGACCTATCGACCGCCAACGAAAAACTCCAGGAAGAAATTTTCGAGCGCGTTCGCGCCGAGCGCAACCTGCGCTCAACGCAGGACGGCCTGATCCAGGCCGGAAAACTGGCCGTCATTGGCCAGTTGTCGACCGGTATCGCCCATGAACTCAACCAGCCACTGGCGGCCTTGCGCACGCTCTCGGGCAACGCCATGCGTTTTCTCGAACGTGGCGATACGGCAACCGCGGGATCAAACCTTGAACGCATCGCCCAGTTGGTCGATCGCATGGGCCAGATCACGGGACAACTGAAAGCCTTTGCGCACAAATCGAGTGGCCGCCCGCGGCCGGTCGATGTACGCCATGTCGTCGCACACGCCGTTGCCCTGCTTGATCCGCGCCTGTCGAGCAGCGGGGCGCAGGTCAGAACCACCTTCCCGGAAACTGCGCTGGAAGCGCAATGCGATCCGAATCGCCTGGAGCAGGTTCTGATCAACCTGATTGGCAATGCTCTCGACGCAATGACCGGGCAAGCCGCCCCGCTGATCGAGATTACCGGCACACACCATGGCACAATGGTTCGTCTCGAAGTGCGCGATCACGGTCCAGGCCTCGGCACCGAAGCGCTTGCCCGCATCTTCGAACCGTTCTACACGACAAAAGAAGCGGGTGAAGGGCTCGGTCTTGGCCTGGCGATCTCCGCCGGCATCGTCAGCGACTTTGGCGGCACGCTCGAAGGCTGCAATCATGCCGAAGGCGGCGCGGTCTTCTCCCTCGAAATCCCCATGTCAGCTCCGACTTCCGCGCCATGACCGAAACCCTCAAAGTCCTCATCGTCGAAGACGACCCCGATATCCGCCTTGGCTGCGAGCAGGCATTGCAGCTGGAAGGCATCCCCACCGAAGCGGTAGACAGTGCCGAATCGGCCCGCCGCCGCATCGGCAAGGACTTCCGCGGCATCATCGTCAGCGACATTCGCCTGCCGCGCATGGACGGCATGAGCTTCCTGCGGGAAATCATGACCCTCGATCCGGAACTCCCGATCGTGCTGATCACCGGCCACGGCGATATTTCGATGGCCGTGCAGGCCATGAAGGATGGCGCACACGACTTCATTCAGAAGCCATTCCCGCCGGAATATCTGGTCGAGGTCGTGCGACGGGCGCTCGAAAAACGCCTGTTGATTCTTGAAAACCGGGAGTTACGCCACCGCCTGGAAGGGCGCGACCAGATCGAGGCTCGGCTGATCGGCGACTCCACGGGAATGAAGCGAGTACGCCAGTTGATCGGCGGTCTGGCCGACAGCGCGGCCGACCTGCTGATTCAGGGCGAGACCGGTACCGGCAAGGAACTGGTCGCACGCTGCCTGCACGAAGCGAGTACGCGGCGTAAAGGCAATTTCGTCGCCATCAATTGCGGCGGCCTGCCGGAGACCTTGTTCGAAAGCGAAATCTTCGGTCATGAGGCCGGTGCATATACCGGCGCCAGCAAGCGACGCATCGGCAAGATCGAACACGCCGACGGCGGCACCCTGTTCCTCGATGAAATCGAGACGATGCCGGTGCCGATGCAGATCAAGTTACTCCGGGTCCTGCAGGAACGTTCGCTGGAACGGCTCGGTTCGAACACCTCGATCCCGATCGATTGCCGCGTCATCGCCGCCACCAAGGAAGACCTGCTCAAGCGCTCCGAAGACGGGAGTTTCCGTAGCGATCTGTACTATCGCCTGAGCGTTGCCACCGTCACGTTGCCCGCCTTGCGCGAACGGCGCGAGGACATCCCGCTGCTGTTCCAGCATTTCCTTCTGCAAGCGGC
>CAYUYI010000135.1:0-6259 GCA_964448995.1 uncultured Propionivibrio sp.
ATATGAGCCCTGCCCCGACTCAACGCAGCGAATTATTGTCACGCTACAAGCCCAGGATTCAGGCTGGTCAGGCAGAAATTTGCCGACGTTTCCTCGACGATCATGACGCTTCAGGCATGCTGCACGCGCGCTGCCAATTGATCGACGAAGTGCTGCGCGAACTCTGGCAGGAAATGCATTTGCCGGAATCGTTAGCTCTCGTCGCCGTCGGTGGTTACGGTCGCAGGTTGCTCTGGCCGTATTCCGATGTCGACCTCCTTTTCCTCTTGCCGACGCAACCCGATCAAAAACTGACCGAAACACTGGAGCAACTGATCGGTTTGCTGTGGGATGTCGGGTTGGAAATCGGTCACAGTGTCCGTACGCCAGAGGAATGCCTGGCCGAAGCGGCCAACGATCAGACAATCGAGACAGCACTCGTCGAAGCGCGCTTGTTGATTGGCAATGAAGCGCTCTTTGAGCGTTTATCGATCGCGTTTCGCCAACAGATCGATCCGCAAGCCTTCTTCCAAGCCAAACGAATGGAACAGGCCGAGCGCTATCTTCGCTACCAGGAAACGCCTTACAGTCTGGAACCCAACTGCAAGGAAAGCCCTGGCGGCTTGCGTGACTTGCAGGCCATTCTCTGGATTGCACAGGCCGCTGGCTTTGGTTGCACCTGGAAAGACTTGCAACTCCACGGTTTCATCACGCAACAAGAGGCCCTAGGACTCCAGCGTCGGGAGCTTTTTCTTGAACGCTTGCGCATCCAGTTGCACATCCACGTGCGGCGACGCGAGGACCGTTTGCTGTTCGACCATCAGCGAGCCATCGCTGAACAGATGGGGTTTTCCGACTCACCCTCGCTGCTGGCCAGTGAGCAGTTGATGCAGGAGTATTACCGGACAGCGAAGGTCATCACCCAACTCAACACCATTCTTCTGCAAAACATCGGCACGGCGATTTTCCCGACACATGCCTACCCGCCCGTACCGATCAGTCCGCGATTCCAGGCCGTCAACCAGTTCCTCGACGTTGTCCACGAAGACGTCTTCAACCGGCAGCCCGGCGCCATTTTCGAGGCATTTCTGATCATGCAGAAGCACTCGGAACTGCGCGGGATGACGGCTCGGACCATTCGCGCGCTCTGGCGCGCCCGTACCCTTGTCGACGAAGCATTTCGCAACGATCCGGAAAACAAGAGTGCCTTTGTTTCCCTGTTCCAGCAGGAGCGCGGTGTACTGCACGAAATGCGGCGAATGAACCAGTTCGACATTCTCGGTCGTTATCTGCCGAAGTTCGGAGATATTGTCGGACGCATGCAACATGACCTGTTCCACGCCTATACCGTCGACCAGCACACCTTACAGGTGCTGCGCAACATCCGGCGCTTCCTGGAAACTGAATTTGCGCACGAATACCCATTCTGCAGCCAGCTCATCAGCAATTTCGACCGCCCCTGGCTGCTCTATATCGCCGCAATTTTCCACGATATTGCCAAAGGGCGTGGCGGCAATCATTCGGAACTCGGTGCAGCGGACGCCAGCGATTTCTGCGAGAGTCACGGACTGGAGACGGAAGATAGCGAACTGATCGTCTGGCTGGTACGACATCATCTATTGATGTCGAGCATTGCCCAGAAAAAAGACCTTTCGGATCCGGACGTCATCGCCGGTTTCGCCGATGTCGTCAAGGATGAACGGCATCTCACGGCACTTTATCTGCTGACCGTAGCCGATATCCGCGGTACCAGCCCGAAAGTATGGAACAACTGGAAAGGGCAACTCCTCCAGGAATTGTACGGACAGACGCTACGCGTTCTGCGTTCTGAGGGCGGCAAACCGGTCAAACAAGGCCTGATCGAGGAAAAGCAACAGGAGGCGGAACGACTGATGCGTTTTCTGGCCATGCCGGAAGGTGCCCACGAGTTACTCTGGCGGCAACTCGACACGGTCTATTTCCAGCGCCATTCGGCGGAAGAGATTGCCTGGCATGCTCAAATGCTGCACTACCGCCTCAACAGCCAGGAACCGGTCGTCAAGGCTCGAATATGCCGTCATGGCGCCGGCATCGAAGTGCTGGCGTACGCGTGCGACAGCAAAGACCTATTTGCACGCATGGTGGGCTTTTTCAGCCGCGCCGGCTTCAATATCATGGATGCCAAAATCCATACGACACGCCATGGTTATGCCCTCGACAGTTTCATCCTGCTTGACGTCAGCGGCCGCGATGACGATCGCGATCTGATCCAGTACATCGAACATGAACTGCGTAATCGCCTTGCTTGCCAGGCACCGCCGGATGTACCGGCTAACGTCCGCCTGTCAAGGCAGGTCAAGCATTTCCCGATCCAGCCTACCGTCACCATCCTGCCCGATGACAAGGGGACGAACTTCGTGATGTCTGTTTCCGCAGCCGACCGGCCCGGGCTCTTGTATACGGTGGCGAATACACTGACCGAACACGCTGCCAATCTGCAGACAGCGAAAATCGCCACGCTCGGCGAACGTGTCGAGGACACGTTCCTGATCAGCGGCGGCGACCTCTGGGACAGCGCCAACCGCATCCGCCTCGAGAGCGAACTTCTCGACCGCCTGAAGAGCTAGCGCTCAGTCGCCCGGTGTATCCTTGCGGTCCGGAAAGAGCTCTTCGGTAAATCCGAATTGCGAAAAGTCACGGACACGCATCGGATACAAAACGCCATCCAAGTGATCGCACTCATGCTGAACCACACGTGCGTGGAAGCCATCGACCGAACGGTCGATCGGCTGACCAAAAAGATCGAAGCCCGTATAACGCAGTCTTTTCCAGCGCGGCACCATGCCCCGCAAACCAGGTACCGACAGGCAGCCCTCCCAATCCGTTTCGGTCTCATCGGACAGTGGCGTCAATACGGGATTGATCAGGATGGTATAGGGCACGCTTTCCGCGTCCGGATAGCGCGGATTTTCGTCGAAACCGAAAATCACGATACGCAAATCAACGCCGATCTGCGGTGCGGCCAGCCCGACGCCATCCTGCGCCAACATGGTTTCCTGCATGTCGGCAATCAGGGCATGCAGTTCCGGGGTATCGAAGGCAGAAACCTCTTGCGCCCGCCGTAGCAGACGAGGATCCCCCATTCTAAGAACGATTCGCTGAGTCACAATAGAGGTCGCTGCATCCCACCAGTTTTTCGATGATCGAGCGAACATGCCCCATGGATTGGTGCAATACGCTTTCGATCGCCTCGAAGTTGATTCCGGCCTGGCTGTCGCCACGCCCGGCGCCGTAATTGGAGACCAGATTGATGGCCGCATAGGGCACGCCCAATTCACGCGCCAATGCTGCCTCCGGCATCCCGGTCATGCCAACAACATCTGCTCCGTCACGTTCCAGACGAGTAATTTCGGCGGCCGTTTCCAGTCGTGGCCCCTGCGTGGCGGCATAGACGGCAGCATCGCTGACAGGCACACCGATCGTCGCTGCCGCTTCGATCAATTGCTGGCGAAGCGCTCCATCGTAAGGCTCGGTGAAATCGATATGCGTGACCTTGCAGTCGTGTCCCTCGTGGTAGGTCGCTCGCCGTCCCCAGGTGTAGTCAATAATCTGATGTGGAATCACGACATCGCCCGGTTTGAGATCGGGCCGGATGCTGCCGACCGAAGCGACCGAAATGACGCCGGCGGCACCACGTTTCCAGAGCGCCCAGAGATTGGCGCGGTAATTCACCTCGTGCGGCGGAATGGTGTGCCCATACCCGTGGCGCGCCAAAAAAGCCACCGGCCGGCCACAAATCTCACCAAACGTCACGGGCCCGGACGGATCGCCAAACGGCGTGCGTACAACTTCACGATGCGAAACATCAAGATTGGCCAGTTGCGTAAGTCCGCTCCCTCCAATGATCGCCAGCATGTCATTGACCCTTCATGGCGTAGATCGCCGGCAAGTTGCGAAAATGACCGCGCACATCCATGCCAAAGCCAAAGACAAAGCGGTCCGGCACGGTCAGTGCGACAAAATCCGCCTTGATCGGTTTTTTCTTGCCGTTAAGTTTTTCCGTGGCGACAGCGGTATAGCACGCCTTCGCACCCAACTCCTTGAGGCGCTCGACGATGGCGGCCAGCGTCATGCCTTCGTCAAGAATGTCATCCAGCACGATCACGACCCGGTCCTTCACCGATGTCCATGGCGCCGACCGCCAGGACAGCGCGCCGCCTGAAGTTTCCTGCCCGTAACGCGTCACATGCAGATAGTCGAATTCGAGCGGGAAATTCAACTGCGTCATCAGGTGACCGGCAAACGGTACCCCGCCGCTCATCACGCAAAGCAGCAATGGATTCGTTTCCGAGAATTTTTCGGTGATTTCCGCGGCAATGCGCGAAACCGCCGCAGATACCGTCTCGGCAGAATGAATGAGATCGGCGGAGGCCAGAATATCCTTGGCTTGTTGTACGACGGTCATACCTTGTCCAGAGTATTGAGATAGTTTGAAAATGCGGAGCCGATTTCGGGGTGACGCAATCCGAAATCGACAGTCGCTTGGAGATAACCCAGCTTGGAACCACAATCGAAACGCTTGCCAAGGTAACGGTAGGCCAACACTTGTTCCTCAGCGAGCAACGAGGCGATGCCGTCGGTCAACTGGATTTCGCCCCCCGAGCCAGGCGTCACATTCTCCAGATGATGGAAGATCCGCGGCGTCAGGATGTAGCGTCCGACAACTGCCAGGTTTGAGGGTGCCACTTCGGGCTTTGGCTTCTCAACAATGGCTTCGATACGTTCCAGACGATCACCGACCGCACTGGCTTTGACGATGCCGTAACTCGCTGTTTCTGCCCGAGGCACTTCAAGTGCGCCGAGAATGGAACAGCGAAAATAGTCGAATTTGTCGGTCATCTGCTTCATCACCGGCACCTCGCTGTCGAGCAAATCGTCCGCCAGCAACACGGCGAACGGTTCATCACCGACCACCGGTCGAGCGCACAGCACGGCGTGCCCCAGGCCGAGGGCTTCCGGCTGGCGGATGTAGATACAATTGATGTCCTTCGGCAGCAGGTTGCGCACGAACTCAAGCATCTCGGTCTTGTTTTTGGCCGCCAGTTCGGTTTCCAGCTCGTAGGCCTTGTCGAAATGATCTTCGATGGCCCGCTTGGTACGGCCAGTCACGAAAATCATATCGGTAATCCCGGCGGCGACCGCCTCTTCGACCGCGTACTGGATCAGCGGTTTGTCGACGATCGGCATCATTTCCTTGGGGCTGGCCTTGGTGGCCGGCAGGAATCGTGTGCCGAGACCGGCGACAGGGAAAACGGCTTTTTTGACTTTTTTCATTCGGCCATCCCGGTCAGGAATCGATTAAAGTTCGCAATTGTGCCTCATCAATCACGACGACACCAAGCGCATGGGCCCGGTCGAGCTTGGAACCGGCTTCGGCGCCGGCAACCACGTAATCGGTTTTTTTCGACACAGAGCCGCTCACGCGCCCCCCGGCCGCCTCGATCATCGCTTTCGCCTCGTCGCGCGACAGCGATGGCAGCGTTCCTGTCAGCACAAGCGTCTTGTCAGCCAATTTGCCGCCTCTTTCCCGGGCACTGACATCCTCCTGCCAGACAATTCCGGCATCGAGCAACTGACGAATGATTTGCCGGTTATGCGGCTCACCGAGAAACAGCCTGAGCGAGGCGGCAACCACAGGCCCGACGTCGCAGACTTGCATCAGCGTGGCTTCATCTGCGGCCAGCAACAATTCCAGAGAGCCGAAATAACGCGCCAAGTCCTTGGCCGTCGTTTCGCCGACATTGCGGATACCCAAGGAAAAAATGAAACGCGCCAACGTTGTCTGCTTGCTTTTCTCGATGGCCGCCAACAGATTGGACGCCGACTTCTCGGCCATGCGTTCGAGGCCGGCCAACGTTGGCAAATCGAGGCGATAAATATCGGCAGCTGTGCGTACGAGGTCGCTATCCACCAGTTGCTCGACGAGCTTTTCGCCGAGCCCCTCGATATCCATCGCTCGCCGCGAGGCAAAATGGATCAGCGCCTGCTTGCGCTGTGCCGGGCAATACAGACCAGCGCTGCAGCGTGCGACGGTTTCGTCTGCGCCGCGCACGACCGCCGAGCCGCACACGGGGCAAGCGCGTGGCATCAGAAATTCCGGCGCGAGGATCGGGCGTTTCTCGGGCATAACACGAACGACTTCCGGAATCACGTCGCCGGCTCTGCGTACTACCACCGTATCGCCAATATGCACATCTTTGCGCCGAATCTCGTCCTCATTGTGCAGCGTGGCATTGGAGAT
>CAYUYI010000136.1:0-6195 GCA_964448995.1 uncultured Propionivibrio sp.
ACGTCAGCGGTCGCCGGCACGTCTTCCGGGGAAGGCTGGATGTTGCTCAGACAGGCGGACGGCAGTTGGATCAACCGCCTCACCGACATCCCGGCGCGAGGAAGCGAACAACGGTTCTTTGAGACGCTGGCGGACGGGCGAATGATCTCTTACCCGAAAACCATTGATTACGATCCACGCCATCGTGCCTGGTACCGTTCTGCCGTTGCCGAATCCGGCGTCGTTCAATGGACGGCCCCCTACACCTTCTTCACCACCGGAGATCCCGGCATCACCGCCTCGATCCATTTCAAGCTCAGGGACAACCGCGATTTTGTCGTCGGGATCGACCTGATGCTGCGGGATCTTTCCGAACTCACGCTCCACATGCCAATCGGAAAACACGGTTTCTCCCTGCTGGTCACCGACGACCAGCGTGTGCTGGCCCTGCCCCCGCGGCCACCGAAGATTTCCGAAAGTGCCTGGGAACGAAACCTGCTGAAAAAAAGTAATGACCTCGGCATCGCCGTCCTGGATGAAGCGCTCGAACAGCTTCAGTCAAATGAAGGAAAAGCCATCACCTTTTCCGTCGAGGGAAATCGATGGCTGGCACAGCGTTTTGCCTATCCTTTGGGCAACCAGTCGCTGTGGGTAATCACTCTGGCCCCGGCAGACGATTTCGCCCCCGACTGGCTCACAATTTTCGCCATCCTCGCCGGCGGTCTTGCGGTCGCGCTGGTGCTGACGCTCATTCTTGCGGAAAGAATGGCCAGTCAACTTGCCCGTCCGCTCGAAACGCTGGCCGAAGGGAGCGAGCGGATCGGACAGCTGGATTTTGAACCGGCCATGCATGAGCCCTCTGAAATCGCCGAGATCAGAAAGCTGGCGGTCGCCCAGGAGCGGATGCGTGCGCTGCTGCAGAACAACCAGCAGCAGATTCTCGCGCAAGCACAGGCATTGCGAACCCAGATCGAAACGCTGCGCACCACCGAAACGCAGTTGGTCGAAAGCGAGGGGCGACAACGCCAGCTGATCCGGGCGCTCCCCGACCTGATCTGGCTGAAGGATGTCGAAGGCCGCTACCTGGCCTGCAATCATCGCTTCGAACAGTTCTTCGGCGCGCCGGAAGCGGACATCGTCGGCAAGACCGATTTTGACTTCGTCGATCCGGAACTGGCCGCGTTTTTCCGGCAAAAGGACCGTATCGCCATGAACAACGGCGCCCCGACGTCCAACGAGGAATGGATTACCTTCGCCTGCGATGGCCATCGTGAATGTCTGGACACCACAAAATTGCCGATGTACGACACCCACGGACACCTGATCGGCGTCCTCGGCATTGGCCACGACATCACCGAACGCAAACAGCATGAAAGCCAGTTGCACCATATCGCACATCACGACGTACTGACGACACTTCCGAATCGCATCCTGCTCGCCGACCGGCTCCACCAGGCGATGTCCCAAAGCGACCGGCGCAGCACGCTGCTGGCCGTCGCCTACCTCGACCTCGACGGTTTCAAGCTCATCAACGACCAGCATGGACACGATGCCGGTGACAAGCTGCTCGTCGCGCTGGCGGCACGCATGCGACAAACGCTGCGCGAAGCAGACACGCTGGCCCGGCTGGGTGGGGACGAGTTCGTGGCCGTGCTGCTCGATCTCCCGGATACCGAGTCGGCCACCCCGCTGATTACGCGGCTGCTGGCCGCCGCCGCCGAACCCATCACCATCGACGAACAAGCACTGCAGGTGTCAGCGAGCATCGGTGTGACCTTCTACCCGCAGGCCGAGGCAGTCGATGCCGACTACCTGCTGCGCCAGGCCGACCAGGCCATGTACCAGGCCAAGCTGGCCGGGCGCAACCGCCACCACGTGTTCGATACGGAACAGGATCGTACGTTGCGCGGATTCCACGAAAGCATCGAACACATTCGCACCGGACTGATGCGCCGGGAATTCGTTTTGCATTATCAGCCCAAGGTGAACATGCGCACCGGACAGATCATCGGTGCCGAAGCCCTGATCCGCTGGCAGCACCCGCAACGGGGCATGCTGCCGCCCTCGGTTTTCCTCCCGACCATCGAGAACCATCCGCTCACCATCGAACTGGGCGAATGGGTCATCGAAGAAGCGTTGTGTCAGATGGAACGCTGGCGGAACCGGGAATTCGGCCTGCCGATCAGCGTCAACCTCGCCGCACGGCAACTGCTCCAGGAAGACTTTGTTGTCCGGCTGCGCGACATCCTGGCGCGCCATCCGGCCATTCCACCGAGCGATCTCGAAATGGAGGTTCTGGAAACCAGTGCCATCGAGGATATCGCGCGCGTCTCGCAAGTCATCGAATCGTGCCGGGAAATCGGTGTGCTGTTTTCGCTGGACGACTTCGGCACCGGTTACTCGTCGCTGACCTACTTGAAACGTCTTTCGGTCAATCAGCTCAAAATCGACCAGAGCTTTGTCCGCGACATGCTCGACGACCCCGACGACCTTGCCATTCTCGGCGGTGTACTGGGGCTGGCCGAAGCGTTCCACCGCCAAGTCATCGCTGAAGGCGTCGAGACCATCGAACATGGAACGTTGCTGCTTCAGCTCGGCTGCGAGCTGGCACAAGGTTACGGCATCGCCCGCCCCATGCCGGGCGAGGATATCCCCCCGTGGGCTCGATCATGGCAACCCGACCCCGCCTGGAGCAGCCAGCCACCGGTCAATCGCGAGGACTTGCCGCTGTTGGTGGCGGGCATCGAACACCGTGCCTGGATCCACGCCGTCGAGAGTTTCCTCCTGGGAAAGCGCCAGACGCTGCCGCTCATTCACCACCAATGCCCGTTCGATCTGTGGCTCACCAGCGAGAGTACGGTGAAATTCCGTCACCAGCCCGCATTCATGGATCTGGTCGCACGGCACGAGCGCCTGCACGCCTATGCCACCACGCTGTGTGAGCAGTCGGCGAGCGGGAGCGTTGCGGCGATGGAGCCAGCCCTCGCTGAACTCGACCATCAGCGCGGGGCGTTTCTTGAACAACTGCGTATCGTCGTGGACACCATGCCAGGCCCGCGCTAGTCCGGCCCGAGAGCGTCAAAGCAAGGACCAGTTCCCCTGCGCATGGCGGACGCTGGCTGCGGCTTCCTCGAGCACGCGAAACACGCTCGGCACCTCCTCCGGCGCCAGCGAGCCGAAGCCGATCCGAAAGCGGTCAGCCCCTTGTGCGGCGTCGGCCCAGTAGTCAGCGCCAGGTGTCAGCAAGACCCCTCGACGGGCACACTCGGCAATAAAACGGCCGCAATCGATGGCCCGATCCAGGCGCCCAAGCAAACAGAACCCGGCGGGTATCGCATCAAATACGATGCCCTCGCCGATGCCCTCGATGGCCTGGCACATGGCTTCCCGCGTCTGGCGGTAGCGCGGCCGAACGCGGGCCAGATGGCGCTGGTACTCACCGCTTGCGATCAGACGGGCCAGGGCGCGCTGCAGGAATGCCGAACACCCCAGATCGTCGGCCACTTTGAGCGACAACAGACGGACAATCAGTTCCGGTGTTCCGGCCACGCTGGCCAAGCGCAAGGCCGGCAGCAAGGTTTTGGAAAAAGTATGAATGCGTACCACGCGCACACCCGGATAGCGTTTGGCCAGCGCGGCCAGACGTGGCGGCGCATCGCGCGGATCGTCGAGATCGCCCAGGTAATCATCCTCGATCAGCAGACATCCGCCGCGCTGCGCAGCCTGCATCACCCGCCGCCGGGCTACCGCCGACCAACTGCGACCGGTCGGATTGGCATAGGTCGGACAGCAATAGAAGGCAGCAATCCGCCCCGGTTCGGCGAGTACGGACAACGCCGATTCTTCCGGCCCGTCGTTTCCTGTCGGGAAAGGAACCAGTGTCGCCCCGGCACCGGAAAACGCCAGACGCGCGCCGGGATAGCACGGGTCTTCCACGGCCACGACCGACCCCGGCGGCAATGCACGCCCGAGCAGGCTGAGCGCCTGTTGCGCGCCGGAAGTGATTAACAGGCCCTGTTCCGGCTCGGACTCGATGCCGAGTTCTCGATCCAGCCCGGCCACCGCCTCGCGCAAGCCGGGCTCACCACGATAATCGGCATAACCGCCGATCCCCGGATCGCTCGCCAGTTCAGCCATCAATCGGGCACATTCAACCACCGGATGGATGCGCAAATCCGGCTCGATCCGGTTCAGCTGGAAGATGTGCCGGCGGGTATCCGAGGGTGTAACCACGCCCCCCACCCGATAGCCTGAGCGCGGGACGGCGACCGCCAACCCGGCCGCACACAGTTCGCGATAGGCCGAAACAATGGTGACCGGACTCACCCCCAGCCGAGCCGACAACGCCCGCACGGAGGGCAACGCCACGCCGGGAGCGAGCTCTCCGAAACGAATCGCCCGCGCATACGACTCGGCGATTTGCGCCCGTACCGGCGTTGCCGCTGACCGATCAATCTGTACTATCACAGAAATCATACAGAATACCTATTTTTTAGCGCTTCTGTACTATAACATAGTCCGCTACCGATGTTTTTATCAGGAGCCCAGCCGTGACCTTCCGCTTCGCCGAACGCATGCACACCATGAAACCCTCGACGATCCGGGAAATGCTCAAGATGACCGAGCGCCCCGATGTGATCTCATTCGCCGGCGGATTGCCGGCACCGGAACTGTTTCCAGTCGACGACATCCGCATGGCGGCCGAACGTGTGCTGGTCGAAAGCGGTGCAAAAGCGTTCCAGTATGGCGTCACGCAGGGCATCGCGCCGCTGCGCGAGCAGATTGCGCAGGAAATGGCTCGCCGCGATATTCCCTGCACCGCCGACGACGTCCTGATCACCACCGGCTCACAACAAGGGCTCGACCTGCTCGGCAAGATTTTTATCGATGCCGGCGATGCCATTCTCACCGAGAACCCGACCTATCTCGCTGCCATCCAGTCGTTTCAGTGCTTTCAGGCCCGTTTTCAAGCGGTGCCGACCGACAATGAAGGGCTGATTCCGGAAGCCGTTGGCGAACTTGCCAACAAGCAGCGTTTCCGTTTTCTCTACGTCATCCCGAACTTCCAGAATCCGACCGGACGGACGCTCTCGCTCGCACGTCGCCAACGCCTCGTCGACATAGCCAACCGCCACGACCTGCTGATCATTGAGGACGACCCCTACGGCCGCCTGCGTTATCGCGGCGAACACCTGCCGCCGCTGAAATCCTTCGACACCGAAGACCGCGTCATCTATCTCAGCACCTTTTCCAAAACGGTCGCGCCCGGCTTCCGTACCGCGTGGGTCGTCGCGCCCAAGACCGTTCAGGACAAGCTGGTGATTGCCAAGCAAGCCGCCGACCTGCACACATCGAGTTTCGACCAACTCGTACTTGATCGTTATCTCCGTGATTTCGACAATCGCCGGCACGTCGCCAAGGTTTGCGCGGCCTACGGTGAGCGCTACGCCGTCATGCACGACGCGCTGGTGCAAAACATGCCCAACGGATTTACCTGGACACAGCCCGACGGCGGCATGTTCCTGTGGCTCACCGGCCCGAGCGGCTTCGACGCCTATGCCTTGTTCTCCCAAGCCATCGAACACGGCGTCGCCTTTGTGCCGGGCGCCGACTTCTTCGTCGGCGACGAGGGCAAGAACTGCCTGCGTCTCAATTTTTCAAACGCGCAACCGGAAAATATCCGGAAGGGTATCGTCCGCCTTGCCGCGCTTTGCCGTGAATTCGTACCGGCCTGAACGACTGGGCTAGAGCGCTACACCGTCATCTTCGATCCGAGGCAAATGGAGGCATTTTCGGTATAGTGACCGATCAGGGAATGCCATCCATCTAGCGAACCGATGCCCGCATCGGTCAGGAACGGAGCGATCATGTCTCACCATTTGAAATTCCGCCCACTGGAACGCGAAGACCTGCGCTTCGTGCATGATCTGGACAACAACGAATCCGTCATGCACTACTGGTTCGAAGAACCCTATGAAGCCTATGTCGAACTCTGCGACCTCTACGACAAACACATCCACGACCAGACCGAACGGCGTTTCGTGGTCGAAAGCGATGGCGTCAGCATTGGCCTCGTCGAGCTGGTGGAAATCAATCACATCCATCGGCGTGCCGAATTCCAGATCATCATCGCCCCGCAACACCAGGGGCAGGGCTACGCCACCCAAGCCACACGCTTCGCCATCGAGTACGCCTTCAACGTGCTGAATCTCTACA
>CAYUYI010000137.1:0-6177 GCA_964448995.1 uncultured Propionivibrio sp.
ACTCAGCGTGCGCCTAGGCGTGCCGAACGACACACGGAAATATCAGCGTGGCGGCCAATCCGCCGCCCGGGGCATCTTCCAGCGCGATGCTGCCGCCACAGCGTTCGACGATCCGCCGCACGATGGCCAGCCCCAACCCGCAACTGCCGCGCGTCGCCCGGGCCGGCTCGCCTTGCACGAAGGCTTCGAACACCCGCTGGCGCAGGGCAGGCGGAATGCCAGCCCCATGATCGCGCACGGAAAGCCGGACACTCGTCGGCGATGCAGCCGTCAAGGCGATCTCGACCGGCGGCGCGCCGTACTGCAGAGCGTTGCCGATCAGATTGTCGAGTACGCGCTGCAGGTCACCGTGCTCAATCGCAACTTCGCACGCCGCCACCGCCGGACTGACCGTCATGTCGAGGGGATGGCCCAGTTCGCGCTGGCGCGCCACTTCGTCGCTGACGGCGTCGGCCAGTCGTAACGGAACGGTCACCGGCATCGCCACGGTTTCGCTGCGCAGGAATGAGAGGCATTGATCGACGATGCGTTCCATGTCTTCGGTATCGCGTTCAAGCCCGCGCCGATCGGCCTCGTTCTCCACCAGTGCCGAGCGCACGCGCAGCCGGGCCAACGGGGCACGCAGGTCGTGCGTCAGCCCGGCGAGCATCTCGCGCCGCTCGGCGTCGGCCTGCGCCAGTTGCGTCACCATCGTGTTGTGGCGTTCGGCCAGCCGCCGCACTTCCTGCGGCCCTTCCGGCGTTACCGTGCGGGCACGGCCGTCACCGGTCGCCGTGACGGCTTCGCCGAGACGGCGCAACGGCCGGACGATGCCACGCACGAAAACCACAGCGATCGCCACCAGCAGCGCCAGGGCGATGCCGAGCTTGAGCCAGAGATCCGGCGGCAATTCCTGCGGTTTGAAACGCGGCGGTGGCAAAATCAGCCACCAGCGCTCACCGGCTGCGTGAAAGCCAATCCACAAGCCGCTCCGGGCACCCAACCCCGCATGGCGCAGCTCGATGTCCTGTCCGAGCAGATGCTCAAGGTCGGCGGCGAGATCCTCAGCGAAATCGAACGCGGGCGCATTCGGCGGAACCGCGGCACTGTCCGGACGCAGCCGCAACCATTGCTCGCCCGGGTCGGTCGATTCCAGCTGTTCGCGCGCCGTCGCATCGAGTCCGGGCAGCACCGTTTGCAACAGGCGAATCTGGCCGGAAACATAGCGCGCCGTCCGGCTCACGTGCGTCGTTTTCCCATGCTGAAAAACCAGCGAAAACGTCGCCACTTCGGCGATGGCCACCACGGCCACGACCAGCAAGACGGTGCGCACCGCCAGCGAATCAAACAGCCACTTGATCCAGTTCATGACGCGCTCGATTTCGTCGAATCGCCATCGGGGACGAAGACGTAGCCGACTCCCCAGACGGTCTGCAAGTAGCGCGGCTGTGCCGGGTCGACTTCGATCAGGCGACGCAGGCGATGGATCTGCACGTCGATGGCGCGATCGAACGACTCGGAATCATCGCCGCGCGTGAGTTCCAGCAGCCGTTCGCGTTTCATCGGCCGGCCAGCGTTATTCACCAAGGCATTGAGCAGGGCGAATTCGCCGCTGGTCAGCGCCACCGCCTCGCCGTTGCGTTCGAGCTGGCGCGTTGCCCGATCGAACGCCCAGTCGCCGAATCGATAGACCCCGCCATGAACGACCGGTGCCGCCGCCGGCTGCGCGCCCCGGCGCAACACCGCCTCGATCCGCGCGACCAGTTCACGCGGATCGAAAGGTTTGCCGACGTAGTCGTCGGCGCCCATTTCGAGCCCGACCACACGATCGACCGGCTCATCGCGCGCCGTCAGCATGATGACCGGCACGGTCTCGCCACGTCCGCGCAAGCGGCGACAGGCGGCCAGCCCATCCTCGCCCGGCATCATCAGGTCGAGCACCACCAGATGGGGCTGATAGCGCTCGAGATAGGCGTCAAGCTGGCGAGTATCGGGCAACAACAGGACATCCAGGCCATGCCGCCCCAAATAGGTCGCCAGCAGTTGCCGCAATTCGGGGTCGTCGTCGACGAGGAGGATTTTTTTCATGGCTGGCTGAGACAAGTCTTGGAAACATCTCATTCTATGCCGGGCAAAACGCCACCGCGCGCAACTGAAACAATTCGCAACGGAAACCTGCACGGCTGAATCGGCCGATGACCAGCCGCGGTTTTTTACAGTCGTTACCCAGCGAAACAATTTGTTACGACGGGAATCACTCGTGAAATTCTTTGAAATGGCCCGAGGGAGAAAATGCCCTCATCAGCAATGACGTTGTTTGTCGTTTCTGTCCGATCAATTTCACCAGGAGCATTTTCCATGAACCAACGTTTGACTCTCCGAACACTGCTGGCCGCCCTGTCCCTTTCGCTGGGTCTGGCCGTCACCGCCCAGGCCATGCCGCGCGGCGATCACCACGGCATGGGCATGCAGGCGCAGCACACGATGTTTCAAGGCCGTGCGATGAGCCGTCTGCACGACGAGCTGAAACTCGACGCCAAGCAGGAAGCGCAGTGGAAGGCCACCGAGCAATTCGTCCAGGAACAGCACACCGCCGGACGCGAGCGCTTCCAGAAAAACCACGCCGAGCTGAAGGCCATGCTGGACCAGCCGGGCGCCGATCTGCGCGCTGTCGCCAAGCGGATGGACGATCTGCGCGCCGACGGCATGAAACAGCGCGAAGCCGTGCGCGAGCGCTGGCTGGCCTTCTACGATTCGCTCAATGGCGAACAGAAAGAAAAGGCTCGCTTGTTCTTCAAATCCGGCATGGAGCGGATGGAACGCATGGGCGACCGCGCCAAGGAGCGCCGTGGGCGGGGCCCGGCCGCGCGCGATCTTCCGGCGAATTCCGCCACGCCCGCAGCCAAAAACTGAGCGATCGCCGCACGCCACCCCATCCCTGCCTGCGGGGTGGCGATCTCGCCGATTGACGCGGCTTCACCGAATTTGACCGTTCACCCGGAGCCGGTTGATGGGCTTGGCGAGCGTCAACCCGCTCAGCCTGAACGGCCTGTTCAAGTGCGCTAACGCCGGATCACTATTTACCCAAATTTACCCGCCGCCAGGGCAACGGCTTGCCGGGCGGCCGATAATGCCCGGTTCATCTCGTCTTGTTGCCAAAGGTTTCTGTGCGCCCCAGGATTGTCCTCTTTGTTCTCTGTCTTTCGGCATTGACTGCCGGTTGTGCCTCCCTCGACCAACGCTTTGCGCAAGTCCAGGCCGACACGACGGTGCAGCCCCTCAATGCCTGGGCCACTTCGGCATCGTCACTACAGGTAACGAAAGCGGCCGCCACCGATCTGGCCGCGTGGTGGCATCAACTGGGCGATGCCCAGCTTGAACAACTGATCGATACGGCCACCCGCGCCGCACCGGATATCCGCGCCGCGCAAGCCAGGCTGCGCCAGGCACGTGCCACCCGTGGGCTGGCCGTTGCCAATCTCTATCCAGCCATCGGCGCATCCGCCAGCGCGACACGCTCACGCACCGGGCGTGCGGCCGGCGGTGGCGACCAATCGCAATCCCTCTATGCCGCCGGCTTCGACGCCAGCTGGGAACCCTCGATCTTCGGTGGTCTGCGCGACGCCGCCGAGGCCGCCCGCGCCGACGCGGCCGCCGCCGAAGCCAGCCTGGAATCGACCCGCGCCTCGCTGGCCGCCGAGGTCGCGCTCGAATACGTCACGCTGCGCGTCAGCCAGCAACGTCTGGCCATCGTCCGCGCCAACGTGGCCAGTCAGACGGAAACCCTGCAGATTACGGAATGGCGCGAGCTGGCCGGGCTCACGACCCGTCTCGATGTCGAGCAGGCACGTACCAACCTCGAACAGAGTCGGGCCGCGATCCCCAGTCTTGAAACCGCGCGCGCCGAGGCCGAACATCGTCTCGCCATCCTCACCGGACGGGCACCCGGCAGCCTGCGCGACATGTTGCGCGAAGCCCGGCCGCTGCCGACCGCGCCTGACGAAATTGCTGTTGGCATTCCGGCCGACACCTTGCGCCAACGACCCGATGTGCGCGCCGCCGAGCTCACCCTGCGCGCCGAAATTGCCCGCACGGCAGAAAAGGAAGCCGATCGCTATCCGAGCCTGACGCTCGACGGCACCTTCGGCTGGAAAGGCGCTGCCTTGTCGGCACTGGGCGGCGGCAGCAACGTCGTGCGCTCGCTGGCAGCCAGTCTCGCCGGCACGCTGTTCGACGGTGGCCGAATCACTGGCCGCATCGACGTGCAGAAGGCCGTGCAAGAGCAGGCGTTCGTGGCCTGGGAAAAAGCCATTCTCACCGCGCTGGAGGACGTGGAGAATGCCATGACGGCCTACGCCAACGGCCGTACCCGCGTCGACGCCCGGCGCAAGGCTGCCACCGCTGCCGCCCAGGCCGCCGAATTGGCCGCCCTCCAATACCGGGCCGGTAGCGCCGACTTCCAGAAAGTGCTGGAAACCGAACGCACCTTGCTGAGCGCACAGGACAACCTGGCCAGCGCAGAGGCCGACGTGCTCAGCGCCGTCATTCAGTTGTACAAGGCACTGGGCGGCGGCTGGACCCACACCGAACCGAACGAGCAAACCCCATCATGACCGACTCGACACATCGCGCCCCCGCGCGCCCCGATTTTCTCAACCCTGCGGCTTCGGGCCGTGTCGCCGCTGTCGCCCGGCGCTGGAAACTGCTGGCCGGCGGCACCGTGGCCCTCGGCATCGCCGGCCTGTTACTCACTGGCGGCAACGACGGGCCGGGTGGCCACTACCTGACGGAAGAGGCGGTCACCGGCAATCTGGTCGTCAGTATTTCGGCGAGTGGCACCTTGCAGCCGACGCGCTCGGTCGATGTCGGCAGCGAACTGTCCGGCACGCTCGAGGCCGTGCTGGCCAACGAGAACGATCGTGTCAACAAAGGGCAGATCGTCGCCCGCCTCGATCCGGCCAAACTGCGCGACGCCGTCGCCAAGTCGAAGGCAGCGGTCGAGGCGGCCGCGGCGACGGTCGCGCAAATAGATGCCACGGTGGCTGAATCGCGCGCCAACCTGAACCGCCTCAAGCACGTTGCCGAACTGTCTGGCGGCAAGGTGCCGTCGAAAACCGAACTGGAGGCAGCGGAGGCGGCCGCCCAGCGCGCATTGGCCAATCTCGCCAGTGCCCGCGCCGACGTCAGCCAGGCACGTGCGACACTGAAAACCGACGAGACCAATCTCGAAAAGGCCGTCATCCGTTCGCCAATCAATGGCGTCGTGCTGACGCGCAAGGTCGAACCGGGACAGACCGTTGCCGCGCAGATGACCACGCCGGTGCTGTACGTGATCGCCGAGGATCTGACCAAGATGGAACTGCAGGTCAAGGTCGACGAGGCTGACGTCAGCGCTGTAAAGCTCGGTCAGCCGGCCACCTTTTCCGTCTCGGCCTGGCCGGGACGCAGTTTCCCGGCAACGATTCAACGCGTCGGCCTCGGTTCGACGACGACCGACAACGTCGTCACCTATAAAACGGTGCTGAGCGTCGCCAACGACGATCTGGCGCTGCGACCGGGCATGACCGCCACTGCGCGCATCGTCACCGCCAACCGGGAGAACGTGTTGCTGGTGCCGAACGCGGCACTGCGTTTCACGCCCCCCAGCGGGGCGGAAGCGGGGCCGTCGGGCAGCATCGTCTCGCGTCTCATGCCGCGCCCGCCCCAGCCGAAAAAGCAGGCACCCAAGGTTGCGCCCGGCGCCGCCAGGCAGGTCTGGGTGCTGCGTGACGGGCTACCTGCGGCCATTCCCGTCGACACCGGCGCCAGCAATGGCCGGCAGACCGAGATCAGCGGGGGGGAACTGAAGTCCGGCATGGCCGTCATCGTCGACTACCAGGAAAAAGCCAAGTGAGCGAAGGCAATGACGCTGCGCTGATCTCGCTGCGTTCCATCACCAAGACCTATGGCCAAGGACCGGCCGCGTTCCAGGCGCTGAAAGGCATCGACCTCGACATCCCGCGCGGCCAGTTCGTGGCCATCATGGGGCCGAGTGGTTCAGGGAAATCCACGGCGCTCAACATCCTTGGCTGCCTCGACGGGCCGAGCAGCGGCGCCTATCGTTTTCAGAATATTGCCGTCGAAACGCTATCGCGCAACCACTGTGCGCTATTGCGCCGCCACTATCTCGGCTTCGTCTTCCAAGGCTTCAATCTGCTC
>CAYUYI010000138.1:0-6159 GCA_964448995.1 uncultured Propionivibrio sp.
ATGCGGCGAATCTCGCTCTCGGTGTAGTGCATGGTGTTGAAGCCATAACGCTGCGGCACACCATCTACTGAACGCGTCTCGATCCCTCTTGGTTGACCGAAATAGATGTCGCCGGTCAATTCGCGAACGATCAGGATGTCGAGGCCTGAAACCACCTCCGATTTGAGCGTCGATGCATTGGCCAGTTCGGGATACAAAATCGCCGGACGCAGGTTAGCAAACAGATTCAATTGCTTGCGAATGCCGAGCAGGCCGCGCTCCGGACGCTGCTCGCGCGGCAGACCATCCCACTTCGGACCACCGACAGCACCCAGCAGGACCGCATCTGCTGCTTGCGCCAACCGCTGGGTCGCTTCCGGATACGGGTTACCCGTCGCATCGACGGCGCAGCCGCCCAGCAGCGCTTCTTCCATTTCCACCTTGAGGTCGAGCGCCTTGAGCACCCGTACGGCTTCGGCCGTGATCTCAACACCGATACCGTCACCCGGCAATACGCAAATCTTCACAATCAGTTCCTCTCTCGCTTAGCGTTCAGGCAAATAACCAGGGCTGCTGAGCGCGGCGCCGTTCTTCGAATTCATGAATCTTCTCAGCATGGCGCAAGGTCAGGCCGATATCATCCCAGCCATTGAGCAGGCATTCCTTGCGAAACTGATCGACGGCAAACGGAATGGTGTGCCCATCCGGGCAGATCACACCCTGCATTGCCAGATCGACCGTCAATTTGAAACCCGGCGTCACATTCACGAGTTGGAACAACGCCTCGATTTCGTGGGCAGGCACGACAATCGGCAAAATGCCGTTTTTAAAACAGTTATTAAAAAAGATATCGGCGTAGCTTTCGGCCAGAATCACCCGAAAACCATAGTCGAGCAGCGCCCAAGGCGCATGTTCGCGCGAACTGCCGCAGCCAAAATTTTTACGGGTTAATAGGATGCTGGCGCCCTGATAACGTGCCTGGTTCAATACAAAATTCGGGTTTTTGGGGCGACGACTGCAATCCTCTCCCGGCTGACCGACATCCATGTAACGCCACTCGTCGAACAGGTTCGGTCCAAAACCAGACCGCTTGATCGACTTCAGAAACTGCTTGGGGATGATCGCATCGGTATCCACATTGACGCGGTCAAGTGGCGCAACCAATCCCTCCAGACGAATGAATTTGTCCATGATTCTCCTTGATGACCGTCGTTACTTGGCGACGCGTTCGATCGCCTGGCCGCCTCGCTCGATATCTTTACCCAGTCCCTGGACCGTATTGCAGGCCGAGAGTGCCACGAGGGCGCAAACCACACACAGAATCGAAGCTATTGCTTTCATGAAGTTCTCCTCAAAGCAGATCACGGACATCAACGAAGCGACCGGCAATCGCCGCAGCAGCTGCCATCGCTGGACTGACAAGATGGGTTCGACCGCCAGCCCCCTGACGGCCTTCGAAATTACGGTTGGAGGTCGAAGCACAGCGCTCGCCCGGCGACAGCCGGTCGGCATTCATCGCCAGACACATGGAGCAGCCGGGCATGCGCCATTCGAAGCCGGCGGCCTGAAAAATTTTGTCCAGTCCCTCACGCTCGGCCTGCTCCTTGACCAACCCGGACCCCGGCACCACCAGCGCCTGCTTGACGTTCCCCGCAATCCGCCGCCCTCTGAGCACCGTCGCTGCAGCACGAAGATCCTCGATACGCGAGTTGGTGCATGAGCCGATGAAGATCTTATCGACTTTGACCTCACTGATTGGCAGATTCGGATTCAGTCCCATGTACTGCAGTGCGCGCTCGATATTTTCACGCTTCACCGGATCGTTTTCCTTCGCCGGATCAGGCACTTTTCCATCGATCGCCACCACCATCTCCGGCGACGTGCCCCAAGTCACTTGCGGCAGGATATCGGCTGCAGACAAATCGAGCACACTGTCAAAACGAGCCCCTTCGTCACTGTGCAGCGAACGCCATGCGGCAACAGCGGTATCCCACTGCGAACCAACGGGCGCAAATGAGCGTCCCTTGAGATAGTTGATCGTAACGTCATCGACCGCGACAAAACCCATGCGCGCCCCAGCTTCGATCGCCATGTTGCACAGCGTCATTCGCCCTTCCATCGAAAGCGAACGAATGGCGCTCCCACCAAATTCGATGGCGTGACCGGTGCCGCCTGCCGTGCCGATCCGACCGATGATCGCCAGCGCGATGTCTTTGGCCGTCACGCCTTTGCCCAAGCGCCCTTCGACACGGATCAGCAGGGTCTTCGATTTCTTTTGCACGAGCGTCTGCGTCGCCATCACATGCTCAACTTCCGACGTACCGATCCCCAGTGCCATGCAGCCGAATGCCCCATGGGTGCTCGTATGGGAGTCACCGCAGACCACCGTCATGCCGGGAAGAATGGCTCCGTTTTCCGGGCCGATCACGTGAATCACGCCTTGGCGCCTGTCCTTGAACGGAAAATAAGCCAACGCGCCGGTTTCGCGGATGTTGGCGTCAAGCGTCTCGACCTGCAGCCGGGAAACCGGGTCTTCGATGCCGCGATCCCAATGATCAGTCGGTGTGTTATGGTCCGCCGTCGCAACGATCGACGAAACCCGCCACGGCTTGCGTCCCGCCAGTTTCAGACCTTCGAACGCCTGCGGGCTGGTCACTTCGTGCACCAGATGGCGATCGATATAAATCAATGCAGTCCCGTCGGCCTCCTCGTGCACGACATGGCTCTGCCAGAGTTTTTCGTAAAGGGTTTTTGGCATCTTTTGGCTATCCAAAAAAAATCCGGCCCGGATCGGCCACACGAATTTTTGATTATCGCATGGGACCTTGCCTCTGTCAGTACATCGGACTCACTCACCCCTCTGGCGGCTCGCCAGACAAAGATGCGCCGGCCGCTGCTGGCGTGACTTCGTCATTGCGCAACCCGACCACAACGATCAGCAAACCGATCAGCGCATAGAAAGAACTCAGCGCAAAGGTTAATTCGCTACCCAGATGCTCCCACGCCCAGCCGCTGATCAGCCCCCCGGCAAGTCCGCCAGCGCCGAAACTGACGCTTGAATACAGCGCCTGCCCGCGCGAGCGGGTACTACCGGGGAACCAGCGATTGACTGCAGCTATCGCCGCCGCGTGAAACGCGCCGAAGGTCAGTCCATGCATTAACTGCATCGGCAGCAAAATCACCAAGGACGAGCCTCCGTAACCAATGGCCACGAAACGCACGACGGCTGCAACGAAACAGGTGATCAGGATCGTCCGCAGGCCAAAGCACCGCATCAGTGTCGTCATATAGTAAAAGACGACAATTTCGGCCAAAACGCCGAGCGTCCACAAGCCACCGACCACCGACTTGCTGTGCCCGAGCCCCGTCAAAAAGATGGAGTAGAAGATATTGAGCGCCCCATGCGCTGCCGACATGGCAAAACAGGCTGCCAGCAAGGTGCGGACCCGCGGCTGTTTGAGAATGGCGGCAATCGGTCGTTGTACCTGATGTACCGGAAGATGGGCCGCCTCGGGAATAATGAAAGCATTGACGACCAACCCGGCCGACAACACAAGGTTGGCCCACAACAACGACTGCAAGCCGAGATGATCGAGAAGCGCGCCAATACCAAGGACGGCCAGGATAAAGCCGACCGAACCCCAAATGCGAATCCGGCTATAACCGCCTGGATTTTCACGCAGATGATCAAAAGTCAGGGTCTCGACCAGCGGCAGCGACGCCACCCAAAAAAACGAGAGAACCGCCAAAACACTGAAAATCGTGCCGAAGCGACTGACAACAAAGAAAAAGGCAAACGCCCCCAGCGTCACGACACTGGTTAACCGAATGATATTCAGGCGGTTCCCGACGCGATCAGCAAGCGTTCCCCAGAGATAGGGGCCGAACAGCCGCATCAACTGCATCTGGGACATCAGGAAACCGATATCCCAAGCCGAGAACGACAGCGATTGCAGGTACAACCCGAAATAGGGCGAAAACCCGCCAATAAACGCGAAATAAAAGAAGTAGTAGGCGGAGAGCCGCCAATAAGGAAGGGAACCTGCCGGCATCCGGACATTGTACCGGAGGCAGGCTTGACCGGCTGCCGGACTCGGTCGTCAGCCGGTCGATATCTGATTACGCCTTGGATCGATTCTGGCCGGCGCGGTAAGCCAGCATGAGGTGATAGAGGTCGTCCTTGAGCTTGACGCGATGCTTCTTCATGTCTTCAATCGTGAAATCATCGACCGGCATATCATGTTCTTCAAGATCTTCTACCTTGCCGGTCAACCGGTTGTACGTTGCGTACAAGCGCGCGAACATCGGATTTTCGCTTTGCAGCGCGGCGATCGCGTCTCTCATTTCCGGAAATTCTTGGTGAAGATCATGGTGTTCGACGTGCATTTTTGAACCCTCCTTCAAAAAACCACAGACAAAAATCCACCCACCTCATGCGTCGCGAAACGTCGCTGACGTCAGTCCATTTTGCTCCCAATTTTTGGTGTTTGGCAATGCACGTCGGCACACTGTCCACGATGCTGCAGCGCATGGTCCATCAGCACCAGCGCCAGCATGGCTTCGGCGATCGGCGTCGCCCGGATGCCAACGCACGGATCGTGTCGACCATGGGTTTCGACCACTACCGGCTCGCCCACCAGATTAATCGAACGACGCGGCAAACGGATGCTCGAAGTTGGTTTCACTGCGAGATGCACCAAGATGTCCTGTCCGGTCGAAATTCCGCCGAGTACACCGCCGGCGTTGTTCGACAGGAACCCCTCCGGCGTCATCTCGTCACCGTGTTCCGTGCCTTTCTGCGTCACCGAAGCAAAGCCAGCACCGACTTCGACCCCTTTGACAGCGTTGATGCCCATCATGGCGTAGGCGATGTCGGCATCGAGCCGGTCAAACACCGGCTGGCCCCAACCGGGCGGCACATTGGATGCCATCACGCTGATCTTCGCGCCGATCGAGTCGCCCGACTTGCGCAGCTCGTCCATATACGCTTCGAGTCGCGGCACGATCGCCGCATTCGGTGCAAAAAACGGGTTCGCGTCGATGGCGCCGACATCGGCAAAGGGAATTTCGATCGGCCCAAGTTGGCTCATCCAGCCACGAATCGTCACGCCATAGCGTTCATTGAGCCATTTGCGCGCGATCGCGCCGGCTGCCACGCGCACCGCCGTCTCGCGTGCAGAGGAACGGCCGCCGCCGCGATAGTCGCGGAAACCGTATTTCTGCGTGTAGGTGTAATCGGCGTGACCCGGCCGGAAGGTCTCGGCGATGTTGCCGTAATCCTTGCTGCGCTGGTCCTGATTACGGATCAACAGACCAATCGGCGTACCGGTGGTCTTGCCTTCGAACACGCCGGAGAGAATTTCCACCGTATCTGGTTCGCGCCGCTGCGTCACGTGGCGCGACGTACCGGGTTTGCGCCGGTCGAGCTCGGTCTGAATATCGGCCTCGCAGAGTGCCAGCCCCGGCGGACAGCCATCAACCACACAGCCAATCGCCGCACCGTGTGATTCGCCAAAAGAGGTCACTGCAAACAGGGTTCCGAACGTATTGCCAGACATGGGATTTCCAAGGAACAGAAGAGCGTTAGAATTCACCGTGAGTCTAGCATTCTTTCCCGACCCGAGCCTCTGGCCATCGTCTCATGAGCGGCAAAGCAAAGCCCCCCAACCGTTTTCCGGCAAAACAATCGACCTCGCCGCTTACGCCGCCGCAACCAAAGCCGGCCGAAACGCGCTGGCAACGAACTGTGCGCTATGTCTGGGACAAAGGCGGCTCGAAAGGTGGGCGGAAGTAGCCAGCCGGCGATGAGGAAACACAAGGGGCCGACCCGGAATCTTCCGGGCCGGCCCCCAATACCAGCCTTTCTGACGCCCCGATCAGTTGAGATCGACCGGCACAAACAGCCGAGCATCGTCGCGCTGGATCAACAACGCTACGCGCTTGCCGGCCTTGCCGACCACCGCGCGCAGTTGTTCAGGGGTACTCACGGCTTCGCCATTGACCGAAAGCACGACGTCGCCCGGACGAATGCCTGACCGGGCTGCCGCGCCGTTCGCATTCTCTACGCGCAGCCCTCCTTTGACATCGAACTGCCGGCGCTCCTCAGCTGACAATGAGCGCACGGCCAGGCCGAGCCGCCCGGCCGACGAAGGCTCCTTGCTTTCGGCGCTGGCCGACTTC
>CAYUYI010000139.1:0-6067 GCA_964448995.1 uncultured Propionivibrio sp.
CAACTGATGGGTATCGCGACTGGCAATCAGCGGCAGCAATATCGACAACGCCGCCATGGCCCAGATTCCGACACCGGGGACCACCGCCAGATAGCCCGAAAGCTTGACGATGGAGACCAGCGCCCCAAGCAGGCACACCTCGACCATGCTCCACGGACGCAAGCCATGCAGCAGCCGCATCGCCGCATCGAACCCCGGCGCGCGCCGGTCGACCCACGCAAAACCGAGCACCCAGACCAGCAACGCGATCTGCAAAAAGGGAACGACAATCGCCGTAATCGCCGCCGGCACGGCAATCGGCGCCGCCGCGCCATGCGCCAGCGCCGCGACCGATTGCCAGAGCGTCGCCTCGTTATGCAAACCGCCCATGCCGATACTGATGATCGGGTAGGCGTTGGCCAGCACGAAAACGATTGCCGCGGCGACCGTCAGCGCCAGCCATTGATCAATGTCGAAACGTTCGGCGCGGCAGAGCACCGCCCCGCACACCTGGCAGTACGCCACCTCGCCGCGCGCCAGATCGACACGCCGATAGACGTGATCGCAGTGTTCGCAGAGGATCAATTCGGGAAAGGTTCGCATCGTTCGTCCGGACAGCCCGCACCGGTTTGGGTTTGCATTGCCATGACCTTCGGGCTTTGTCCGCGAATCCGCTTGACCGGCGAATGCCACAAGGACGTCAGCCCACTTCCGTTTCGCGATAGGTCGCCGCCTGCTCGTGGAGCCACTTGCTGAACACCTGCAGCGACGCCGACCCGGCGCGATTTTCCGGATAGACGAGATAATAACCGCGCTGACTGCGCAAGGCGTAAGGACACGGCGAAACGAGCTCGCCCGATGCGATTTCCTTCTGCACGAAGAAACGCGGCACCAGCGCCACGCCGAGGCCGGCCTGCGCCGCCGGAATCAGCATCGAGAAGAGTTCGTAGCGCGCACCGCCCATGACGTTGACGCCGGTGACGCCGGCCATTTCGAACCATTGCCGCCAGGCGTCCGACCGAGCCGACTGATGCAGCAATTCCATCGTCGCCAGTTCTTCCGGCTCGATCCGTACGCGCCCCTTGAGAAGCTCGGCACTGCACACGGGAATCATTTCCTCGCCGAACAGGTATTCGATCACCGCGCCCGGCCAGATCGGATCGCCGAAATGGATCGCCGCGTCGAACGGTGTGTCGTTGAACATGAAGGGTTCGGCGCGCGTCGACAGATCGATGCTGATGCCGGGGTGGTGTGTCCGAAAATCAGCCAGTCGCGGGATCAGCCAGCGCGACGCGAAGGTCGGAATCGCCGCCAGTTCGAGGACGCCTCCCGCACCGCGATGCGCCATCAGCGACAGCGTATCGTGCTCGATGCGAGTGAGATTCTCCCGGACCTGACGGGCATAGAGTTGCCCGGCTTCCGACAAGGTCACCCGTTTCTTGATGCGATTGAACAGGGCAACGCCGAGATATTCCTCAAGCGCCGAAATCTGTCGACAGACCGCGCTCTGGGTCAATGACAACTCTTCCGCCGCGCGCGTGAAGCTCTGGTGACGCGCAGCAGTTTCGAAAGCAATCAACAACTCGGTGCCCGGAATTTTTCGCCGCATGGCGTTCCCCTCATGAATTATTTTCGCTGTCACGACAGCCTGACAGGAGCACCTTCCAGCGAGACCGCCGGCGCGCCGTTCAAGCCTTTCGATCATCGAACATGATATTCCTTTTTCGCACAACACAACAAGAAACCAGCGCAAAAAACACGCTATTTCGGTATAAATCCGATCGATCTCTTCCTGATTATCACTAACCTCACACCATTACCTTTTCCTCTGCAACCGTTCATCAATCCAATTTCTGTCGCGAAAGGCATTCCCGATCGACGATCGTTCTTGACCCGCTCGATTGACATTACCGCACCAAATCCGACACCGCTTTCCGGCGAATGCGCGCCCCTGCCTCGATTTATCTTGCCGATGGCATGAGAGATCATTCCGTAAATGCATCAACTCATAACAATACAGCGATTCCACAAACGCAAGAATTGTGCAAAATGCCTGAGACGCATCTGTGCATAATGACAAGAAAGCACAAGACAAAAAAAGCACCCACAGATACGTCCAACCGTCCGCGACTGAAGCACAGTCGTCGTGTTGTTTCCGTCTCCGCGGGCACCGTTCGTCAGACAAACAGGGATTAAGGAAGCAAGCACCATGGCCAATTTCGAAATCGTGGCGCGCGAGGACTTCTCCGACGTCACGTATCTGCTTGAAGTACACCACCCCCTGATGGCCAAGGCGGCCAAACCGGGACAGTTCGTGATCGTCATGCTCCACGAACATGGGGAACGCATCCCGCTGACGATTGCCGACTACGACGTCAAGAAAGGCACGATCACGCTGGTGATCCAGGCCGTCGGCAAAACCACGCGCGAGATGCAGGAGAAGTGCCAGGTCGGCACCTCGCTCTATGCGCTGGTCGGCCCGATGGGCGAGCCTAGCGTCATCGGCCATGCCCGCAAGGTCGTCTGCGTCGGCGGCGGCCTCGGCGTCGCACCGGTCTATCCGCAAGCCCGCGCCTACAAGGAAGCCGGCGCCTACGTCATCGGCGTCGTCGGCTTCCGCAACAAGGATCTCGTCTTCTGGGACGACAAGTTCCGCGCCTGTTGCGACGAGTTCATCATCTGCTCCGACGATGGCTCGGTAGGCATCAAGGGCCTCGTGACGCTCGGACTGGAACAAGCCATTCAGCGCCATCGCGATATCGATGAAGTCATCGCCATCGGCCCGATGATCATGATGCGCGGTTGCGCCGACACCACCCGCCCTTACGGCATCAAGACCATGGTCAGCCTGAATCCGCTGATGGTCGACGGGACGGGCATGTGCGGCGGCTGCCGTGTCAAGGTGGGCGACAAGGTCAAGTTCGCTTGTGTCGATGGTCCTGATTTTGACGGCCACAAGGTCGACTTCGCGGACATGATGACCCGCCTGCGGCGCTATACCAAGGAAGAGCGAATGGCGCTCGACCACTGGAATGAAGAGAAGGGTTGCCGCCTGCAAAAGGCCATCGACGAGAAAGCCGGTCCGAAAAAAGCGGCCAAACGCAAGCCGGCCTGACCCCGGTCACCGGCGCACCTCGCTCACGTTCGTATTCAGTTTCGTACACTCACGCTCACATTGACGGCAGGTACTCATGGCAAAGAAAAAGACAATCCGGTCGATCCCTCAGGAACGTACTCCGATGCCTGAGCAGGATGCGGCAACCCGTTCCAAGAATTTCGACGAAGTGGCATGCGGCTATCACCCGGACGACGCCCTGCGCGAATCCGAACGCTGCCTGATGTGCCCCGACCAGCCTTGCGTTTCGGGCTGCCCGGTCGGCATCAACATTCCCGGCTTCATCCAGAAGGTCAACGAAAAGGATCTACGCGGTGCGTATGACATCCTCACGCAGACCAGCCTGCTGCCAGCCATCTGCGGTCGCGTCTGCCCGCAGGAGAACCAGTGTGAAGGCGAATGCACGGTCGGCCAGTCGCTCGAAGCCGTCGCCATCGGCCGGCTGGAGCGTTTCGTCGGCGATACGGCGATTCGTGAAGGCTGGGCCAACATCCCCTATATCGAGAAGAACGGCTTCAAGGTCGGCATCGTCGGCTCCGGCCCGGCCGGCATGGCCTGCGCCGCCGACATGGCCAAGGCCGGCTGCGATGTCACGGTCTTCGAGGCGTTCCATCAGGCCGGTGGGGTGCTGAAATACGGCATTCCCGACTTCCGCCTGCCCAACCCGGTGATCGACGCCGAAATCGCCAACCTGCGCAAACTGGGTGTCAAATTCGAATGCAACACCCTGGTCGGCCGCCTGTTCACGCTGGAACAGATGATTTCCGAAATGGGCTTCGATGCCGTCTTCGTCGGCGTCGGTGCGGGCTACCCGACCACGCTCGGCATTCCCGGCGATTCGCTCAACGGCGTGCTCTCGGCGAACGAACTGCTGACACGCTGTAACCTCATGCGCGCCCGCGACTTTCCCAACTTCGACACGCCGCAGCCCATTGGAAAACGCGTCGCCATTGTCGGCGCCGGCAACACGGCGATGGATGCCACGCGCGTCTCGGTTCGCCTCGGCGCAGAGAAGGTCTATTGCGTCTACCGTCGTTCGCAGAAAGAAGCGCCGGCACGGGCCGAGGAACTCCACCACGCAAAAGAAGAAGGCGTCGAATTCCACTGGCTGACGCATCCGATCGCCATCCTCAACGACGGCGAAGGCAAGGTACGGGGCATGCGCTGCGTACGCATGGAACTCGGCGAACCCGACGAGTCTGGTCGACGCCGTCCGGTCGCGGTCGAAGGTAGCGAATTCGACTTCGAGGTCGACATGGTCGTCTATGCCATTGGCACGAACGCCAATCCGATCATGGGGCAAACGTCGGGGCTGCGCCTCAACAAATGGGGTTACATCGACACGGACAAAACCGGCGCCACTTCACTGGCCGGCATCTTCGCCGGCGGCGACATTGTCACCGGTGCGGCCACCGTCATCGAAGCCATGGGAGCAGGACGACGCGCCGCCGCCAGCATGAAAGCCTACCTGGGCATTCGGGACGATCAGCAGCCGTACGACGCCGGCACCGAGCAGCTGTTCGGCATCGATACCGGCGAGCGTGCATTCGCCCGGCTCAAGACGGCCTGAGCGCATTGTTCAGACCCGATCCATCCACACGCACCGCGATTTTGGAACAATCCGACATGAGCGCACAGAAAACCACGAAGAAACCTGCCAAGCAGACCGGCGGCGTTGCCGTCACCGAGCTCAACGAACACATCGTCGAAATCATCAGCGATTCCGGTGAAGGCGCCCAGCGCTGCGGCCAATCGCTCGGCTCGATCGCCGCCCGCATGGGCAACGGCATCTGGACCACCGAGATCATCCCGGCGGAAATCCGTCCGCCGGCCCGCAGCGTCGCCGGCGCGAGCGGCAACCGCATCCGCATCGGCTCGAATTACATCACCAACGGCGGCGACCAGACCGATCTCGTCGTCGCCTTCAACGAACAGGTATTGCTCGGCCGCGTCCGCGCCCGCGAGCTCAAGCCGAACTGCATCATCCTGCTCGAAAGCATGTGGCGCAAACACAATGACGTCAATATTGCGATGATGTATGCCGAGACGTACAACCGCCTCGTCGAAGCCGGTTACACGGTCCGTGAAATCCCGATGGAACAGGAGTGCCTGAAGCTGACGCCGGATGCGCGGCGCGGCAAAAACATGTTCGCGCTCGGCATGCTCTGCTACCTCTACAGTTTTGACCTGCAAGCGGCCCGCGACCAGATCGCGCTCACCTTCGGCAAAAAAGCGCAGAGCATCATCGACGCCAACGTCGTGCTGCTTGAGGCCGGCTACAAGTGGGCCTCGGAAAATCTCGATTTTCGCTACAGCATCCCGGCCACGCCGGCCCGCGAGCCGCAGATCGCCACCAACGGCAATACCGCGCTGGCACTGGGTGTCATGGCTTCGGGCATGGAGTTGTGCGCGATGTACCCGATCACGCCGGCGACGTCGGCCTCGCACTATCTTTCCGAAGTCTTCGAGAAGGTCGGTGGACTGGTGCATCAGGCGGAAGACGAAATCGCCGCCTGCGCCTTCGCCATCGGCGCCTCCTACGCCAGCAAGTGCACGGTCACTATCACCTCCGGCCCGGGTTACTCGCTCAAACAGGAAGCCATCGGCCTCGCCGTCATGGCCGAGATCCCGCTGGTGGTGGTCAACGTCCAGCGCGGCGGCCCGAGCACTGGCCAACCGACCAAGGCCGAACAGGGCGATCTGATGACCGCCATCTACGGCAGCCACGGCGATGCGCCCAAAGTCGTGATGGCCCCGGCGACCATCGAGGAATGCTTCTACTCAATGATCACCGCCCGCCGCATCGCCGAATCGTTCAACACGGTCGTCGTCGTGCTCACCGATGCCACCCTGGCCACCTCACAGCAGCCCTACACCCGGCCGCAGTTCAACGAAGCCTGGCTGGCGCCCCCCATCGACCAGAGTGCGGTACCCGACGGCGCCAAGCCCTACGATTGGGATGCCACCACCGGC
>CAYUYI010000140.1:0-1086 GCA_964448995.1 uncultured Propionivibrio sp.
GCATGCATCTGCTGATTCATGTCGACAAAAATCGCCTCACCCGGTGCCACATCGCGCAAAACGCGGAACCCCAGCGTATCGAGCGCCACCGACTCCGAAGCGACCAGATACTCTTTACCCACCGGCGTTTCGTTCTCACCAATCACCAGCGGTCGGATGCCGAAGGGATCGCGGAACGCCAGAAGTCCGTGCCCGGCGATCATCACGACGACCGCGTAGGCACCCTTGCAGCGGCGATGCACCCCGGCAACGGCGGCAAAGATCATATCCGCATCGAGCCGATGGCCCGTTGCCGATTCCTGCAACTCGTGCGCCAGCACATTGAGCAACACTTCCGAATCGGAATTGGTGTTGATGTGCCGCAGATCCTGCCGGAACATTTCTTCCTGAAGCTGCTGTGTGTTGGTCAGGTTGCCGTTATGCGCCAGCACCAGACCGAAAGGCGAATTGACATAGAACGGTTGCGATTCAGCCGAGTCCGACGACGAACCAGCCGTCGGATAGCGGCAATGGGCAATCCCCATCTTGCCGGGCAACGCGCGCATGTTGCGGGTGCGGAAGACGTCGCGCACCAGGCCGGAACCCTTGTGCATATAGAACGCATCGCCATCGCCGGTGGCGATGCCCGCCGCATCCTGGCCGCGATGCTGTAGGACCATCAGCCCGTCGTACAGAAGTTGATTGACCGGCGTGGTCGCCATGACTCCGAGAATCCCGCACATAACTTTTCCTACCTGAAACGAATCCGTTTGGCCACGTCCGGCGGTAGCCAAGGCTTGCCCGCCAGAACCGCCGTTTCGAGCGGCAGCGCAAAATACGCGTCGCTCCACCATTTTTCCTTGGGCAAGGCAGTCATGCCACCCGCCGCCACCAGCACCAGCACAATCAGCAAACCGCGCGCCGCCCCGAAAACGACGCCGAGCAAACGATCGGACAGACTCAGGCCCAGCGCTTTCAACAATCCACGCACTGCCAAGCGCAGCAACGCCATCAACACCAGCACGACCACAAACACGGCCACCCAGGCCGCGACGATACGCAAGGCCGGATCGGCGATACCGGTAAAGAACGCCCGAGCCACCTCGG
>CAYUYI010000140.1:1186-5991 GCA_964448995.1 uncultured Propionivibrio sp.
GGTTTTTCTGCCGACTTCTCAACAGACCTTTCGACCGGCTTCTTTTCCGCAACCTTCTCAGGCGCTTTCTCAGCAACGAGCGCTGCCTTTTCCGGGGATTTTTCCGGGGCTTTTTCGTTTGTTTTTTCCGCTGGTTTTTCTGCCGGCTTCGCGGCGGTCTCCGGCGTTCGGTTTAGCTTGGGCGCGAACGCACTCTGATCCTGGCCAGGAATGCGAATCTGGACATCCTGCACCTGCTGTTTCGGTTCGTCATCCATGACCATCGGCAGCACAACAGCGGCCAGTCCGGCGAACGCCACGGCGCCTACCAGTCGGCGGCGCGCCCGTTTTTTCAGCAGCAGATCGGCATCGGCGAGGTCAGACATCGGTTTCAGTCAGAACAAAAATGGGGCGGGAACCTTCATACGACGCGGTGTCGTCATGCACGGCGCGCCAACGCCCGCATGACCGCCGCCACCGTGTAGAACGAACCAAAGACTGCAATTCTATCATTTTCCCCGGCCAGCCCGACAGCATGCGCAAAAGCCAGATCCGGCGCCGCAAATGTCTCAACTCGCCCACCCAGGCCAACCACAGCCTGCACCAATGTACTGGCCGGTGCTCCGCGTGGCACCTCAAGCCCGGCGATCAGCCAAACATCAACTTTTCCCGCCAGCACGGCAAGCGCACCAGCGATGTCCTTGTCGGCCAACATGCCGACCACGGCCAGCGTTTTGCCCGCACACGGCATCGCCTCGAGGTTTCCCGCCAGTCCAGCCATGGCCTGCGGATTGTGAGCCACGTCGAGAATGACCTGCGGCCTTTCGCTGGCGATCTCGAAACGCCCATGCAGCCGGGCCTGACGCACCCCCAGTCGAATCGCTTCAGCACTCACCGGAAGCCGATCCGCCAGTTCATGCACCGCGACCAGAACGGCCGCCGCGTTACGCAACTGGTACTCACCACGCAGCGCAGGCAGCGGCAGATTTTCGAGCGTCCGATCGGTTAGCGACAGCGCCCAGTTCGTAGGCGACGACCGCACGGCGAAATCGCGATTGATGCGGCGCAGGTTGGCGCCGATTTCAGTCGCGCGATCAAGCAATGACTGCGGCGGCTCCGGATCGGCACAAATGGCGGGCTTGCCTGCCCGGTAAATACCAGCCTTCTCGAAACCGATCGCCTCACGCGTCGCCCCGAGCCAGTCGGTATGGTCAAGCGCGATACCGGTCACGATCGCGCAATCGGGCTCATAGGCATTCACCGCATCGAGCCGCCCGCCAAGACCGACCTCAAGAATAGCCACGTCGACCTGCTGTCGCGCGAACACTTCCCATGCGGCCAGCGTACCAAATTCGAAATAGGTGAGCGCTACCTCACCTGCCGCACGTCGCGCGGCTTCGACTTTCGCAAAGGCGTCACACAAAAGATCATCGGCCACCGGCACCCCGTCAACACGCACGCGTTCGCTGTAAGCCAGCAAGTGGGGCGAGGTATAGCAACCGGTGCGATATCCAGACTGACGATAGATCGCTTCCAGGTAGGCACAGGTCGATCCTTTGCCGTTGGTTCCACCGACAATGATCACGGGGCAGTGCTGAGCCTGCGCCAACTGGGCCTTGACGCGTACGACGCGCGTCAGTCCGAGCTCAATGCCCCCCTGACCCTTCGGGTGAAGGCCTTCGAGATGTGCGAGCCAATCGGAGAGCGTTTTTGCCATAGAATTTCGGGAGGACGAAGCGTTTGATGAGAAAACCAGAAACAGGAGGGTGCCATTGTGACCCAGAAAATTGCACCGTGGCGACACCTGCGCCGGAAACCAGCATCAGCGCATGTCGTCCGTGAGCGATTCCGGGTTGATCCGTCTCGCTCCACCGTAATACTTCGCCATGATTTGCATGTAGGTTCCGTTTTTCTTGATCCGTGCCAATCCCTCGGCGAACTTCTGGGCATAAATGCCATCGGGGTCGCGTTTGCGCGAGCAGATCAGCGAAACATCACCACGATTGAAGCTGGCGGTCCGCTCGAAGCGGTCGGCCTCAGCGGCGAACAGACGACTGAGATAGAGATGGCCGGTCAGATCGACGACGGCCCATAGATCGATCCGCCCTTGATACAACTGCTTGGCTGAACCTTCATGTACGGTATTCGGTGCCAACTTGAGGCCCGGCGATTTTTGCAGGAGCTTCATGATACCGCTCGAATTCAGCACGCCAATCTGAAAATGCGCCAACTGCCCCAGATCGGAATAGCGAATACCCTCTGGAAATCGCCGCCGATCATAGAGAAAAGTCTGCGTGACATAATGGATCACGCTGCCGATCCGTACTTCGGGCGCAAGCTGCGCATCCTCGAACAACACCCTGCCACCAATCGCGCAGGTCACGAGCCCGGTTTCAACATAGCGGATCATCCGTGCGACCGGGAAGAACTGTAGCTCCGCATCGACGTCGGCCGCCTTGAAAGCGGCGACTGCCAGATCGCCGGCCACACCTTTGTCGATTTCGTTTTGATAGATCGGCGGATACTCGAACGCCGCCACGTCGACCCGTTCGGCAGCTTCGACGCCAAGCACCATCGCCCCGGCCAACATCGCCGCGACACCGTGCCGCAGAACCGGCCGCTTGTCGAACATCGCCGCTGACTCCTTCAAGACAACCGATGCGCCGAATTTCCCTTTCGGCGCATCGACTTTACGCTGCGACTAACGTGAGGCCAGATCGACACCGCGGCGCAACTCGGTCGCCAGGGCGGCAACCCGCGCACAGACGGTTTCAGGCGTCGACTGTTCGATTTCCTCGATAATGCGGCTACCCACAACCACCGCATCGGCAACTTGAGCCACCGCGCCGGCTGTCGCCGCATCGCGGATACCGAAGCCCACGCCGACCGGCACACCGGTGGCAGCGCGAATATCCGGGATGCGCGCGGCAACGGCCTGCACGTCGAGCGCAGCCGAACCGGTGACGCCCTTGAGTGAAACGTAATAAACGTAGCCGCTCGCCAGTTCGCCGACAAGCGCAATGCGCTCCGGCGTCGAGGTCGGTGCCAGCAGGAAGATCGGATCGAGTGCATTCGCCTTCATCGCCAAAGCGAAGTCAGTGCTTTCTTCCGGCGGATAATCGACCACAAGAACACCATCGACGCCCGCATCAAAAGCCGTTGCAGCGAAATCATCGATGCCCATCGCTTCGATCGGATTGGCATACCCCATCAGCACGACCGGCGTGTCGTTGTTGTCGGCACGGAAACTGGCCACCATTTCCAGCACCTGACGCAGGCTGACGCCCTTGGCCAACGCGCGCTCGGATGCGCGCTGGATAGTCGGCCCGTCGGCCATCGGATCGGAGAACGGCACGCCGAGTTCGATAATGTCTGCGCCGGCTTCGACCAGTGTATGCATCAGCGGGACGGTCAGCGCAGGATCGGGATCACCGGCCGTAATAAACGGAATCAGCGCCTTACGCCCTTGCGCCTGCAGACGTTCGAACGTCGCTTGGATTTTGGACATGGCGATCTCCTCAGAATTGAATGCCGGATTTTTCGGCGACGGTATGCATATCCTTGTCGCCACGGCCGGAAAGATTGACGAGCAGGATCGCGTCCTTCGGCATCGACGGTGCGATCTTGGCAGCATGCGCCACAGCATGGCTCGATTCGAGCGCCGGGATGATGCCTTCGGTGCGGCAGAGCGTATGAAACGCCGCCAGCGCCTCGGCGTCGGTGATCGTCGCATATTCGGCGCGGCCCGTGTCCTTGAGCCACGCGTGTTCGGGGCCAACGCCCGGGTAGTCGAGGCCGGCAGACACCGAGTGCGTTTCGATGATCTGGCCATTGGCATCCTGCAACAGATAAGTCCGGTTGCCATGCAGTACGCCTGGGTGACCGGCAGTCAAGGACGCTGCATGCCGTCCAGTCCCGATGCCGTCGCCGGCCGCCTCGACGCCGATCAGGCGCACCCCCTTGAAATCAATATAGGGGTGAAAAATCCCCATCGCGTTGGAACCGCCACCGACGCAGGCGATCACCGCATCGGGCTGGCGACCGCACAGCTCGGGCATCTGGGCGATAGCCTCCTTGCCGATGACTGACTGGAAGTCGCGCACCATCATCGGATACGGATGCGGCCCGGCGACCGTGCCAATAATGTAGAAGGTGTTCGAAATGTTGGTCACCCAGTCGCGCATGGCTTCGTTCAGCGCATCCTTGAGCGTCTTCGAACCGCTCTCAACCGGAACGACAGTCGCACCGAGCAGTTTCATGCGATAAACGTTAGCCGCCTGCCGGCGCACATCCTCGGAGCCCATATAGACGACACATTCCATGCCGTAGCGCGCGGCTACCGTCGCCGTCGCGACACCATGCTGGCCTGCGCCGGTTTCGGCGATCACGCGCGGCTTGCCCATGCGCCGGGCGAGCATGGCCTGGCCGATACAGTTGTTGACCTTGTGCGCACCGGTGTGATTGAGGTCTTCGCGCTTGAGGTAGATCTGCGCGCCGCCGAGTTCCTGCGACAGGCGTTTGGCGTGATAGACCGGGCTGGGGCGACCGACGTAGTGTTTCAACTCGTATTCGAATTCGGCGACGAAGGCCGGATCGCGCTGCGCTTCGGCATAGGCCTGCTTGAGTTCTTCCAGCGCGGGAATCAGGGTTTCCGCCACGAAAATACCGCCATAAGGGCCAAAATGGCCACGGGCATCGGGCAGATCATAGGATGGGGTGCTCATGAATTCTCCTTGAGACAAAAACGTGAAAAAGCGGACGAATCTGGACTAGTCGTCGCTTCAGGCATGGTCGGCGTAGAACCGCCGCCAGCAATCACGGGTAAG
>CAYUYI010000141.1:0-2341 GCA_964448995.1 uncultured Propionivibrio sp.
ACGAACGCTTGGTAGGCGAACGCCGGCGGCGTACGGATCTTCATGCCTTTCAGATCTGCCGGAACCAGCACGGGTTTCTTGGAATTCGTCAGTTGGCGGAAGCCCCATTCCCAATCTGAAACATGAACCAACCCCTTCTTGAGCAGTTCCGGTTCGGCCCATTTCTTGAATTCACCGTCAATCACCTTGTCCGCCATGGCGTAGTCCTTGAAGGCGAACGGCGTGCTGATCACGTCATAAAACGGCAGGTGCTTGGCGATCTGGTCCTGCCCTGAAAGGCTCATATCGACAGCGCCGAGCATGACCTGTTCCAGCACTTCGGGAGGCGACCCCAGCGCATTGTTGCCGAACAGAGAAATTTTCACCTCCCCGTTAGTGCGCTTTTCGACGTTATTCTTGAACTGAACGGCAGCCACGCCGCACGGATGCGTATCCGAAGCGAAGTGTCCCAGTTTGAGTTCGACGGCAGCCAGAGCGCTGGACGCCCCCCAAGCCAGCAGCATTGCTAATGCGAGTTTTTTCATTGCCCTTCCCTTTCTACGTTAGCGAAATCACAAATGACAACCGGGAAACACCTCGATCATCCGACAGCCCTTGGTCAACGAACGGGTTTCATTGAAAAATGGCAGTATAGGCGCTGGTCAAAAGGTGTCAAGTGGTCAGGCCGAAAATCGCCCACTCGACCCGAACATCGCCGCAGCTTCGGCGCTAAAGCCGCTCGAATACGGCGATCGACTCCACGTGTGAAGTATTCGGAAACATATTGACGACACCGGCACCGCGCAGCCGATAATTTTTCTGACTGACCAGAATCGCTGCATCACGCGCCAGCGTCGCCGGACTGCAAGAGACATAAACAATCCGACGCGGCCCATCTTCGCCGATAGACTTCACCAGCTCGAGCGCACCTTCGCGCGGCGGATCGATCAGCATCTTGTCGAAATGCCCGAGCTGCGCCAACGATTCCGGCGTCGCTTCGAACAGGTTGGAGACGCCATACGTCACGCGCTCGGCGAGTCCGTTTGCCGCCGCGTTCTCGCCGGCCCGCCGAACGAGTTCCGGACTACCCTCAATGCCGACAACGCTCGCCCCGGAACGCGCAATTGGCAGCGTGAAGTTACCGAGCCCGCAGAACATGTCGGCAATCCGTTCGCCGGATTGCGGATCGAGCAATGCCATCGCCCGGCGTACCAATACGCGGTTAATGGCGTGATTCACCTGAGTAAACTCGGTCGGCGAGAAAAAATGTTCAATATTGAACTCGGGTAACCGATACGACAGCGCCGGCCCCGTCAGCGGGTAGAAACGATAGGCGGTGGCCGGCCCTTTCGGCTGCAAATAGAACACCACCCCGTAACGATCGGCGAAAGCACGCAACAAGGTTTCGTCGGCGTCGTTCAATGGTTCCAGAATACGCAGTACCAGCGCCGTCATATCCTCGCCAACCGCCAGCTCAATCTGTGGCATCGCCGCATTGATCGAAAGGCTTCCGATCAATTCACGCAAGGGCATGAGCAGCGCCGAAACGTGCGGCGGCAAATTCGGGCATTGCTGCATGTCGGCAACGTAGCTGCTTTTCTTCTCATGAAAGCCGACCAACATGCCGCCCTTTTTCGGCACCATGCGCGCCGACAACCGCGCGCGGAAACGATAGCCCCAGAACGGCCCGTAAATCGGCGCATAGAATTGCTCTGCCGCGACGCGACCGAGGTGCCAGAGATTGGTTTCGAGCACGCGTTGCTTGGCCGCCACCTGGCCCTCGGAGGAAAAATGCTGCATGCTGCAGCCACCGCACACCCCGAAATGCGGGCATTTCGGCTCGACACGATCGGCGGACGCCTTGATCACCCGCAGCACGCGTGCGTTTTCATAGGTTGGCTTTTTACGATAGCTGGTGAATTCAACTTTTTCGCCAGGCAAGGCACCATCGACGAAAATGGTCTTGCCTTCCAGCCGCGTGATGCCCCGCCCTTCGTGATCCAATGATTCGATAATTCCGACCGGCATGCCATGCCCCTGCAAAAGGGCTGCATTTTAGCGCGCCGCGGCGATCCGGCAAACAACGGAAGAATCAGCCAAGGCGTCCCGTCAGCATTTGCCGCTTACCCGCAAATCCGGGACGTTTCTCGACAGAAAAACCGGCGTCCTGCAAAGCCCGACGAACCGATCCGGCCACCGACCAGGTCGCCAGCGTCGCTCCGGAGTTCGCCAGCCGAACCAGATGGCAACATACCTCGGGAGACCAGAGTTCGGGATTTCTGGCTGGCGAAAAGCCATCGAGGAAAAACGCATCGACCTTTGCCTCCAGCACGGGAAGCGTTGCCATCGCATCGCCAAAAAC
>CAYUYI010000141.1:2441-5954 GCA_964448995.1 uncultured Propionivibrio sp.
CAAAACGACGATTTGCCCTGCCAGCGCATCGGCAAATCATTGCCCGCCAGAAAAACGTGACGAGCCTGCTCAGGGCCACCGCTTTTAGAATGATAGACATCACCGTAAGCGTCGGAAACCGGCGTCCCGTCAGCCCCGAACTGTAGTTTTGGAATATCGAGCGGCATCATGAAGGACGACGACCACACAAGGAATTCAAACCGTTTTTTCCTGAAATAACACCGGACAGCGCCAGGCAAACCAACATTCTATCGGATGCTCGCGACGATACGACGCGAGTCCAAACGCGCTCCAGTGGTAATCCGAATGGCCGGATGTGCGTTGAACTGGCGAGTATCCCCGCAGGAAGACGGGTATACTTAACCGCTTCGCCAAGACAAGCCTATTTGCCGCCAACCCACGTTCAAATGAAGCATAGCGAATCATCGATCCCAGGCACCACCCTGCCGCGTAGCGGCGCTATCTCAACCATCCTGCCAGAAAGCTGGCATGCGGCAGCCGAAGCACAGCTTGTTCCTGAAGAAGTCATTCTCGCCAATCTGGAAATCGACCTTGACGCACACCTGCAGTTTTCTCCAGGCATACTGATCCTGACCAACCGACGCCTGCTTTCGTGCACCAACAGTCACGAGGGTCATTGGCGAAGCCACGACCTGCGCGCTGGCATGACGCTGACACGGCACGACCACGCCGGCGTCGGCAGCCTTGAACTCTCGGACGGATCGTCCCGCCTCGCACTATGGCGTTACACGCTTGGCGCCGATATCGCCGCAGGGCGGCTGATTGATCATTTCGAACGGCAGGTGGAATTCCTCGCCACCGGCATCATGCCACTTCCCCCGGCGCAGGCACTGTGCCCGAACTGCGAGACGCCGCTGCTTGCCGGCCAGGAAGAATGCCCGCAATGCAGCAAGGAAATCCACACGCCGCCGTCGACCTGGACGCTGCTCCGCCTATGGCGCTTCGCCCATCCCTACCGCTGGCAACTGCTTGCCGGCTTCCTGCTCTCGCTGGCCTCGACCGCCGCCACACTGGTCCCCCCGTATCTGACCATGCCGCTGATGGATAACGTGCTGATCCCGTTCCAGAACGGCAAGCCCATCGACACCGAATTGGTCACGCTGTACCTGTCCGGCCTCTTGGGCGCTGCACTACTGGCCTGGGCACTCGGCTGGGCGCGCACCTACATCCTGGCGCTGGTTTCCGAGCGCATCGGGCGCGACCTGCGCACGACCACCTACGAACACCTGCTCAAGCTCTCGCAGGAGTATTTCGGCGGCAAGCGCACTGGCGATTTGATGGCGCGCATCGGTTCGGAAACCGACCGCATCAACGTCTTCATCTCACTGCATTTCCTCGACTTCGCCACCGACGTGCTGATGATCAGCATGACGGCCTGCATCCTGATTTCGATCAACCCGCTGCTGGCGTTATTCACGCTGCTGCCGTTACCGATCATCGCAATCATGATCCATGTCGTGCGCGAGAAACTGCGCACCGGCTTCGAACGCGTCGACCGCATCTGGGCCGAGGTCACCAACGTGCTGGCCGACACCATTCCCGGCATCCGTGTCGTCAAGGCTTTTGCCCAGGAGAAGCGCGAAGCGGCCCGATTCCGTGCGGCCAACCAGCACAATCTCGAGGTCAACGACAAGGTTAACAAGGTCTGGTCGCTGTTCGGCCCGACCGTCACGCTGCTCACCGAAGTCGGTCTACTGATCATCTGGGGCGTCGGCATCTGGCTGATTTCCAAAAACGACATCTCGGTCGGCGTACTCACCGCCTTTCTCGCCTACATTGGCCGCTTCTACACCCGTCTGGACTCGATGAGCCGCATCGTCTCGGTGACGCAGAAGGCAGCCGCCGGTGCCAAGCGCATCTTCGACGTCCTCGACCACGTTTCCAGCGTGCCCGAACCCGCCAATCCTGTGCATCTGCCTACTGTTACCGGGCGCATCGAATTGCGTGATGTCGGTTTCCGCTACGGGACGCGCAGCGTCACGCGCGACGTCAGCCTCGCCATCGAACCTGGCGAGATGATCGGTCTCGTCGGCCATTCCGGTTCCGGCAAGAGCACCATGGTCAACCTGATCTGTCGTTTCTACGACGTCACCGAAGGTGCGATCCTGATCGACGGCGTCGACATCCGCTCCATGCCGGTCGCCGAATATCGCCGCAACATCGGGCTGGTGCTGCAGGAACCGTTCCTGTTCTTCGGCACCATCGCCGAGAACATCGCCTACGGCAAACCCGATGCCACGCGCGAGGAAATCATCGCCGCCGCCCGCGCCGCACACGCCCACGAATTCATCCTGCGCCTGCCGCAGGGCTACGACTCGCTGGTCGGCGAGCGCGGTCAAGCGCTGTCCGGCGGCGAGCGCCAGCGCATCTCGATCGCCCGCGCCCTGCTCATCGATCCGAAGATCCTGATCCTCGACGAGGCCACGTCCTCGGTCGACACAACAACCGAGAAGGAAATCCAGAAGGCGCTCGACAATCTCGTGCGCGGGCGCACCACGATCGCCATCGCCCACCGCCTGTCGACGCTGCGCAACGCCAACCGCCTGGTCGTTCTCGACCGCGGTAGTGTCGTCGAAATTGGCAACCACGAAGCGCTGATGGCCCGCGAAGGCCATTATTACCGCCTCTACCAGGCACAGGCGCGCAACGTCGACACCGAGGATGGCGGCGCCGCGTTCTCGGTCGGCAGCAGCGACGAAGGAGAACGCCAATGAGCCTCACCCCAACTTACCAACTGCATCGCAACGCCTTTGGTCGCCTGGTATTTACCAGCGCCGACGGCGAAACGAGCGAGGGCGTCATGCCGGTGCGTGCATTCCCCATCGCTGCGCCGGACGACGGCATCGCGCTGGTCGACCCGCACGGCCATGAACTTGCCTGGATCGACAGTCTCGAAGACCTGCCAGAAGCGATGCGCGCGCTGGTCGCAGCGGAACTCGCCGGGCGCGAATTCATGCCGGTGATCGAACGCATCGTCGACGTCTCCAGCTTTGCCACACCGAGCACCTGGCGGCTTCAGACCGATCACGGCAACGCCCGCATGATCCTCAAAGGAGAGGAAGATATCCGCCGTCTACCGAATAATGCGCTGCTGATCGCCGACAGCCACGGCATCAACTACCTGATCCGCGACCGTGCGGCGCTCGACGCCCACAGCCGTAAAATCCTCGATCGATTCCTATAAAACACGGACCGGTAATCCAAAAGCCACCGGCTGCGTTATTCGAGCCATAATTCGCTGTTCCCCGAACCTTTCGATTCCATGGATACGAAAACCAAAGACATCAAGTTTCTTGAAATCCGCCACCTGTGCGGCCCGAACATCTGGACCTACCGCCCGGTCCTGGAAGCCATCGTCGATATCGGCGAACTCGAAGACTTCCCCTCCAACAAGATTCCCGGCTACTACGAACGCCTGAAAGAGATGCTGCCGTCGCTCATCGAGCACCGCTGCAGCTACGGCGAACGCGGCGGCTTCCTGCGCCGCGTCGA
>CAYUYI010000142.1:0-4184 GCA_964448995.1 uncultured Propionivibrio sp.
TGAGAAGACACCCCCTCCCCGCTAACCCGCCTTATTCCAGGCCTGCCAAGAAACTCCCGCAGCTCGCCGACGCGGCGCAGAAACCTTTGAAGGAGTCTCTAAACAGCCAAATCTGCGGCATCTCTCCCTTCGGGAAGACGCTCCTAATAGGGTTGTCCAGCATGAATCGACTGCGGGTTCTTTATGCACTGGAACGCGAAGAATTGTGCGTGTGTGAACTGGCCGACCGGCTAGGCTTTTCGCGGCCCTATGTGTCGCAACAGCTGCGCAGGTTGCTCGCAAGCCGGCTCGTTTGCGCCCGGCGGACGGAACGAAAAGTCTACTACTCGATCAGCGATCTGACTTTGAACCGCCTTTTACGCCTGGCGCTAGACGCCTATCGTCCGGTCTAACCGGATAGCTATTGCCCCATCACCAACGTCGGTAGCCAAACGCTGACCGCTGGCACTGTTGCAACAAGCACCAGCACCAGCACATTGGCGATCAGGAACGGCGCGGCACCGCGAAAGACGCTGACAATACTGATTCCCGAGATTGCCGAGCACACGTTCAGACACATGCCAACCGGCGGTGTTACCAGCCCGACCGCCAAGCCCGTGATCAATACAGCGCCAAACTGGATCGGTGATACGCCAATCAGTTTCAACGCCGGCAGAAAAATCGGCGTCAGCAACAGAATAGCCGGGCTGACATCGACGAAAAATCCGATCGCCAGAATGATGAGACTGATCACCAGCAAGGCGGCCGTCGGCGATAGTTGCATTTGCATGAACAACATCCCGACCGCCTCCGTGACATGTTCAAGTGCGAGAATCCAGGTAAAGATGCCGCAGAAGGCAATGATGATCATCACGTTGGCACTGCTGAGAATTGCCTCTTTGAACAAACCGGGCAAATCGCTGATCTTGAGCCCTTTGTAGACAAACATGCCGACCAGAAGCGCATAGACGGTACCCGCTGCCGCCGATTCGGTCGCTGTCGTGATGCCGGAAACAACCGAGCCGATCACGATGATCGGCATGATCAGCGCGGGTAGCCCTTCCATTGAACAGCGTCCAATCTCGGCCCAGGAAAGATCAACGTCTTCACGCGGATACTGATGCTTGTGCGCGTAGTAGAGGGTAATCCCCATCATGAGAAAGCCGATCATCACACCAGCGATCAATGTCCCAAGAAAGAGCTTGCCGACCGACTCCGAAGCCACAAAGGCGTAGATAACCATCGGAATGCTCGGAGGGATGATCATTCCCATCGTCGATGCGGCAGCAATGAGGCCGGTGGCCATTCTGACCGGATAGCCCTTGTTCTGCATGGCCGGAATCATCACTTGGCCGATCGAAGCCGCGTCTGAGACCGACGAACCGGAAATACCGCCGAAGATCATGCTGGCCATGACGCTCACCATGCCAAGGCCCCCGCGCAATCGCCCGACGAACATCATGCAGAAGTCGATCAGTCGTTGTGTCAGCCCGCCGTGGTTCATCAGATGGCCCATGATGATGAAAAGCGGCAGGGAGATCATTACCGACGAATCCATGCCGGAGAAAACACGCGCCGGGAGCACGGTAATCAGGTCTGGCTGGTGAACAAGAAAATACAGAAGTCCGGCGACCCCCATCGCATAGGCAATCGGCACGCCAATCACCAGAAAAACGATCAGGCTGCAAATCAAAAGAATCATAGTCGGATCACTCGCAACGATTGGGGTTGGAAACCAGCATGACGACGATGCGGGTGAAACAGAAAAGAATAGTCAAGGCGCAGCCGATCGGCAGCGCAATTTGCACGATCCCCTCTGGGATGTGCAACACCGGATGCTCGCTTGTACCAACCGCAGTGACCCAGTCGATACCATATTTCATCAGAAAACCATTGAGCACGCCGACAATCACCAGATTGAATATGTCCAGCCAATAGCGAGCAACCGGCGGCAAATAATTCACGAACGTGTCGACGATGATGTGCTTGCCGCGGGCAACGTCAACTGCTGCGCCCAAAGCGGTCGTATAAATGAACAACATAACTGTCGCTTCGTTGCCGCCGACAACCGTTGAGTTGAATAAATAACGCATCACCACCAAAAGGACCACCAGAGCGAATATCCCCATGAAGGTGATTGACAACAAGCATTCCAGCAGTCTGACCAACCCCGTCTCTACCCGCAGAACCAGGCATTGCCCGGCACACCCCTCGCTCGGCACTGTCCCCATGCCACTGTCTCCCTTATCGTTTTTGATGCCAAGCCAGGGCAGGCGGCAACGGCGGCCCGGTCAGCAGCCGTCGCCCACCCGCTACTGGACTATTTGCCGCTTGCCAAGGCCGCCTGAATTTCCGCCTCGGTGAACGTACCGTCCTTGACGTAGGCTTCCCAGACCGGTTTCACCTTCTCGACAAACCTGGCCCGGTTCTCGGGAGAAACGCTATTGACGGTCATGTTCTTCTTCAGCGTATCCATGTAGCTCGCTTCGGAGGCGAGCCAGTTGGTATCGCTCCACGCCATGCTCTCTTTCGCGACCTTGTTGAAAATCGCTTTCAGATCCTCTGGAAGCGACTGATACCACTTCAAATTAACCATCAAGGGGTCCGGATGGATCTGGTAGTCGACGAGAGAAAGGTATTTCTGTGCTTCATAGAACTTCATCTCGGCAATGTTCGATGGCGGATTTTCCTGCCCGTCGACAACCCCCATTTTCAAGGCCATGTAGGTTTCGCCGTACGGAATCGACTGCGGGTTGGCGCCAAGAGCCTGCATGGTCTTGACAATGGTTTCGATCGGCGGCGTCCGGATCTTCAATCCGGCGACATCCTCTGGCGTTGCAATCGCTTTCTTGCTGTTCGAGATCTGGCGGAAGCCGCCCGCCACGCCCGTTGCCGGAATGTAATAGCCATTGGATTCGGCGTGCTTGGCCACATCGGCGCCAAAGCCGCTCCGCATGGCCTTGAGGACCGAGTCCGTGTCCTTGAAGAGGAACGGCAAGGTATAGATGAGGAATTTCTTGTTGGCCTTGGCGAAAGCCCCACCGCGCGTTCCCTGCACCGTGCCCATCTTGACCATGTCCATCAGTTCCGCTTCATTGCCAAGTTTCCCCGCACCGAAGAGCGAAACGGCGATCCGGCCATTACTTTCTTTCTCCAGCCTCTCCTTGAAAAGCTCCATCGACTTGTGCCGAACACTGGTTTCCGGCTGGGCGTGCCCGAACTTGAACGTAAAATCGGCAGCAGACGCCGGCATCGCGAAGGCCAGGCACACTGCCGTGGCACCCATGGCTTTGAGAAACAATCTACGCATGATGACACCTCCTCTGGGGTTATTTTGAATCAGGGTTTTGAGATGAAGCAGGCACAATCCGCGGCGCGATCAGCCGCGGCGTATCGGTTCGACGCAATCAGCCATGATGGTTCTGAAAGCCGAATGCAGGTGATACATGTCGTTTCCGAGAATCAGCATATTGACGCCCTTGGCAATCATGTCCAGGGCGTTTTCGCGGGTTGGAGGGACGACCGGACACATCATCCCGATACCTTTCGCCCGGGCTCTGGTTTCAATCTTCGTATAGGCGTCGATCAGGGACGGATGATCAATCTTGTAGCCAATCGGAAGATTGGCCGAAAGTGAATAATCGATCGGCCCGAAATTGATCGCATCGATGCCATCGACGGAGAGGATGTCGTCGACGTTGTCACCAAATTCATAGTCTTCCGCCATCGGGATGATCAGGCTTTCCTCGTTGCTGCGCTGGATATACGCCTGCCAGTTGAAGCCGGGACCGCCAAACGCAGCGGCCCGGACGTTCGATTCGGCACCGCGCCGTCCTTGCGGCGGGAACTTGGCCGCCCGGACGATTTCTTCGGCCTCGTCTTTCGTGCGGACATGTGGAATCACCACACCATCAGCCCCCATCTCCAAAGTTTTTCGGATATCCACTTCGTTGGTTCCGGTCAGTCGTACGACCGAGGCCACACCGGCAAGGCGAGCCGCCATGATCTGACGCTCAAGATCCGGCCCGACTCCAATCGACGTATGCTCAACGTCGAGATAGACAAAGTCGTAGCCCCAATTCCCGACACTCTCGATCACGCTCGATGCGCCAGTAAAGATGGCAAAGCCGAAGACCGGCCCGCGTTTCATTTTCTGCCTGAGATTCATGTTCGGTTCGCCTCCGTGAAAAACAGCCGCTTCTGCA
>CAYUYI010000142.1:4284-5904 GCA_964448995.1 uncultured Propionivibrio sp.
CCTTATCTAAAAATGTTCGCATCGGACGAAATGGACGCGTCGGTATTCTCAAGAAAATCCCCCGCGATCTCTGGCCGCACCCACGCTACGCGGGGAAGTCCAAACTGATTGAGCGCTCCACGGGAAGCACCGACAAAGCGGAAGGAACAAAAATCGCCCTTGAGATGCTGGCTAGGCTTGAGATCGAGTTTTCCCAAGCGCGAGCCGAATTGAATTCAGGCGATTTTTCCTCGCCGCATCGAGGGAGAAAGCCCACATCAGCGTCATTAACGCAGAGCGTTGCTCCCCCGTCGCCATCCCGGAACCGCTCGAAAGCGGCAGAAGAAACTCGCCGGGACATCATCAACGTGGCAATGCAGGAGTTTGCCGAAAAAGGGCTTTCGGGCGCGCGCGTGGATGAAATCGCCGCAAAAACACGGACGACCAAACCGACCATTTACTACCATTTCGGCAGCAAGGAAAAGCTCTACGCCGCCGTCATGGAGGAAGCGTACGGAGAAGTCCGAAACAAGGAGCAGGGCTTGCATCTGGACGATCTACCGCCAATGGAGGCGCTCCGCAAACTCGTCGAGATCACCTTCGATCACCACGCCGCCCATACTGAACACGTTCGCCTAGTGTGCGTGGAAAACATCGAGCGTGGGCGACACATTACCGGACGCGCTTCTCTCGTACAACGTAACGCGATCGCCATCGAAACAGTACGCAAACTTCTTGATCGCGGCGAGCACGCCGGTGTTTTTCGCAAGGGAATCAACCCGTGGCATTTTCACTTGTTGATCACGTCATTCTGCTTTATCCGCGTCTCCAACCGTTACACCTGGAATGCAGTATTCGAAATGGACCTTTGGCAGGAAGACGACATCCCACAACAGCGCCAAATGATCATCGATGCAATTTTGCGCTACGTCAAACCCGATACCTGAGAGGCGCCCCACCGTTTATTGCATCGTTGCCATCAGAGCATCCACGACGGCATCCGGGTCGGTTTCATCGGTCACGATCGTCTCGATCCCTTTGTCATTCAAACGCTGTTTCAGCCCATCACCAATACTGGCCGTCACCAGAATATCCACGTCGTCAAGCACATGCCCCCCTTCGGGAGACGAAGAATGCAGCGACTGCTCGAGCGGGAGTTCCAGTAGGGTCTTGCTGAGCACGCGCCCGTCGTGCGTTTCGTAGATCCAGAATTTACGACACTTGCCGGCATGTTCCGTTACGGTCTTGCGATTCTGGCTGGTGACCGCAACCTTGACTGAATTTCTGCGGACTTTTCGCTTTTCCCGACCGACAGTGCGGTTATCGGGACAGCATTTATCGTGTCCGGCATGTGAGTGGCCATCGTGGTTGTGGCCGCCGCAGGCGCTGCCGCCGCCGCACCCTCCTCGCCCTTCAGCATCGGAGGACTGACACTGACATCCACTGTGCTCGTGTTCTTGCGAATGATGGCCATGACACCCGCCGCCACTACAACCACCGGCCGTGTCGGGAATCATGAACACGTTACCTTGCGCAAATTCGTTCAACAATTGCGCCACAGTTACCGATTCAGACAGGTGAACCACTTTGCCTTGCTGCCGAAGTGCCATGAAAGCGTGACGATGAATCGAGGCACAAGCA
>CAYUYI010000143.1:0-5840 GCA_964448995.1 uncultured Propionivibrio sp.
ATGGCGGCAGCGCACATCTCGCGCATCATGCGTGGCGCAACGTTGGCAACCACCGAGATGTTGCCTTTCCCGCCCATCAGCAACAACGAAACAGCCGTCGCATCGTCACCACTGTAGATCGCAAAATCTTTCGGTGCCCGGGCAATCAGTTCACAACCTCGATCGAAGTTACCGGTCGCGTCCTTGATACCGACGATGTTCGGGATCTGTGCCAGACGCAGTGTCGTTTCATTCGACATATCGGCCACGGTTCGACCCGGAACGTTGTACAGAATGACCGGAATATCCACGGCCTCGGCAATCGTCTTGAAATGACGGTACAAGCCTTCTTGTGTCGGCTTGTTGTAATACGGCACGACCGACAGCGAAGCATCCGCTCCCATGGCTTTTGCATAGGAAGACATCTCGATCGCTTCCGAAGTCGAGTTGGCGCCCGTGCCAGCGATCACCGGGATACGACCCGCCGCCTGCTCGACGACCACCTTGATCAGTTGGTGATGCTCCTCGACATCGACCGTGGGCGACTCGCCCGTGGTTCCGACGACGACAATCGCGTTGGTACCTTCCTGCACGTGGTAATCGACCAGCTTGCGCAAACCGGGAAGATCGAGGCTTCCGTCTTCGTGCATCGGCGTGATAATCGCAACAAGTGATCCGGTAATGGTAGTCATGGCGTAGCACCCAAAATTTGAATGGTGAATTCTAACCGAAGGCAAGCCTCCAGACCACGGGCAACGCAGAGGGAGGGGTTCTGGCTGACACGATTTTGGTTAAGAGAAACCGAAATTCGGCCAGTTCAATCACGCCTTCCAGCCAGTCTGACGCGCAATAACCTCGCGAAGCGGGCAAATCGGCGCAACGAATCTTTGCGCCGAAAAAGTAGTCCAACGCGGGCAGCCAACAACCGCTAGCGGTGATATAAACAAATCTTGCCGGAACCAGCATCGAACAAACCTCCAAATTTCGATACTACCCCCTCACCATCAACCGATTATCACGCCCCCGAAACCATGCCTGACCTCTCAGCAAACACTCTCATCGCCGAAGTGATCGCGGCCGCCAATCGAGTCATTTTCGGCAAGGACACGCAAATCCGGCTGGCACTCGCCTGCCTGCTGGCTCGTGGCCATCTGCTGATCGAGGATTTGCCGGGCGTTGGCAAGACGACACTGGCGCATACGCTGGCACGACTGCTCGGCCTGGACTTTGCACGCATCCAGTTCACCAGCGACATGCTACCGGCCGACATCATCGGCATCTCGATCTTTGATCGCGAACGCAGCGACTTTCGTTTCCTCCCCGGCGCCCTGTTTACGCAAGTCCTGCTGGCTGACGAAATCAACCGTGCAACCCCCAAAACGCAAAGCGCCCTGCTCGAAGCGATGGAAGAGCGCCAGGTGACGGCCGAAGGCGAAACACGCCCCTTGCCGGATCCCTTTTTCGTGATTGCCACTCAGAATCCATCGAGCCAGATTGGCACGTTTCCCTTGCCCGAATCACAGCTCGACCGTTTTTTGATGCGCATTGAACTCGGCTATCCGGACCGATCGTCCGAGCGGGTTCTGCTCGAGAGTGGCGGCCGCCGTGACCATCTGCCGGAGCTCGACGCCTGTCTCTCACCGCACCAGCTCATTCCCTTGCAACAACAGGCCGCCACCGTCCATGTCTCACCGGCACTTTTCGATTATGTGCAAACGCTGGTCGAAACAACACGCCACCACCCGGAATTCATCCACGGTCTGAGCCCGCGTGCCGCACTGGCTTTGGTCGCTGCTGCCCGCGCCTGGGCTTTCATCCACCGGCGCAAGATGGTGTTGCCTGAAGACGTGCAGGCAGTCCTGCCCGGCGTGGCCTGTCATCGGCTACATCGAACCAACGGCGCCGGCCACGCGCGCGGCGATGACATCAACACCCTTATCCGCGCCATTCCGCTCCCCTGATGTCGATCAGCATGACGCTCCGGCATTGGCTATTCCGTCTTGGCCCTGACGCGGCGCGCCCGATCATCCTGACGCAACGCCGAATCTTCATCCTGCCCACGGGCACCGGCCTGCTATACGGTGTCGTACTCGTCGCCATGCTGCTTGGCGCCATCAATTACAGCCTGAGCCTCGGTCACGCGCTGGTATTCCTGCTCGCCGGCCTGGGCGTCGTCGGCATGGTCCACACTTTTCGCAATCTCGTCGGCCTGCATATCTCTCCGGGGCGTGCGGACCCGGTTTTCGCCGGCGAAGTGGCGCGGTTCCGCCTACGTGTAGAGAATCCCCGTGACTATGACCGGATTGCACTCGAATTCACCATCGCCGCCAATCCGGCAGCACCGCTTGATCTGCGCCGACAGGCGGCGGACGTCGTCGAGATCCCCTGCACCGCCCATCGGCGCGGAATTCTCGAACCGGGCCGGATAACCCTATCGACACGCTATCCGCTGGGCCTGTTCCGTGCTTGGAGCTACCCACACCCACCGCTCTCCTGCCTGGTCTATCCCAAACCGCTCGACACCCCCTTGCCCCCCCATAAAACCCAAGCGCCCAGCGGCCAACGTCCTGGCGAATTCGGCCAAGAGGACTTTTCCGGACTGCGCCTGCACCGTCCCAGCGACTCGCCACGCCACATCGCCTGGAAAGCCGTTGCCCGCGATTTCGATCACCGCCCCTTGCTCGTCAAGCAGTTCTCCGGCGGCGCTGACGGCCAACTGATTCTTGACTGGGCGCTGACGCCTGCTGAAAGCGACCTCGAGACCCGGTTATCGATCCTCTGTGGCTGGGTGCTCGCAGCGGAAAGGCAGCACCTACGCTATGGTCTGCGCCTGCCCGGCGTCGAACTGGAACCCTCACAGGGCGCGACACATCGCGATGCCTGCTTGGAAGCCCTGGCCCGTCATGGCAAGGCCAGCTAAGCCCTCCCCGCCGCCCATCGACCATGCCGTCGTGCCCTGGTTGCTGGCGACAGCGCTGGCCACGGCCGCCCCCCATGCCAGCCACCTGCCGGCCTGGCTGACGCTGTTCGGCGCCTGCGTATTATCCTGGCGTATCTGGCTCTGGTATACCCGTAGCCGGTTACCCTCACGCTGGCTCCTTGGCCTGCTCATCGTCGCTGGCTCCGCAGGCATCGGCTGGGAATACCGCACGCTGTTCGGTCGTGACTCGGGCGTCGCCCTGCTCTTCTTCTTCATGGCACTCAAACCCATGGAGATGCGCAGCCGGCGCGACGCCCTGGTCATTGTGATGCTCGGCTACTTTTTGCTCCTGACGCACTATTTCTTCTCGCAAGACATCGCCACCGGTGTCTGGTTACTTTGCGCCGCCACGTTGCTGACGGCCACACTGATCCGGTTGCACGGCAGCCCCAAGCCCCCCATCGCCCTGTTTCGCCATGCCGCAACGCTTCTGTTACAGGCGTTGCCGTTCATGCTCATCACCTTTCTGCTCTTTCCCCGCATCCAGGGCCCGCTGTGGGGCTTGCCACGCGATGCCTACTCAGGGATGACCGGGTTGTCCGACCAGATGTCTCCCGGTTCGCTGAACAACCTGATCCAGTCGGGCGCCATTGCCTTCCGCGTTCAGTTTGCCGATACGGTACCGAGAAGGAGCGAGCTCTACTGGCGCGGCCCGGTATTGGTCGATTACGACGGGCAAGTCTGGCGTTCGCGTCCTTTCCTCCCTCGCACCGGCGGCAATGCGACAGCACCGGCCATCGAAGCACCCGGCGAGCCGATCCGCTATACGATGACGATCGAGCCGCACAACCAGCGCTGGCTGTTGGCGCTTGACATCCCGACCAGCCTGCCGGCCGGCACCGGCATCTCGCCGTGGCTGGAAGCCAGGTTGCCAACGCCGCTCACCCTGCGCACGCGCTTTGCCTTCACTTCGATCACCGATTTCACCGTCAATCGCGAGGAAACCCCGGCGCTGTTGCAACAGGCGTTGCGTCTGCCGCCGGACATCAACCCGCGGGCACGGGCGCTGGCGGCCACCTGGCGCGGCCAATCCGGTTCGCCGGCGCAGATATCGGACGCGGCGCTGCAGTTGTTCAGACAAGAAGCCTTCTACTACACCCTGCAGCCACCGCTGCTTGGCCCTAACGCCATTGACGATTTCCTCTTCGGCACGCGCCGCGGATTCTGCGAGCACTTTGCCGCCGCCTACGTCTTTCTGATGCGAGCGGCGGGGATTCCAGCCCGGGTAGTCACCGGCTATCAGGGCGGCGAAATCAATCCGATCGACGGATATTTCACCGTACGCCAGTCCGATGCGCACGCCTGGGCCGAAATCTGGATTGCCGGGCGCGGCTGGCTGCGTGTCGACCCAACGGCCGCCATCGCCCCATCGCGGATCGAACGCGGAATCAGTGCCGCACTGCCAGCTGGCGACCCGCTGCCGGCATTGGTACGGCTCGAGACCGACTGGCTACGTCAACTGCATTTCCGCTGGGAAGCGCTCAACAACGCCTGGAACCAGTGGATCCTCGGATACAATCCGCAACGTCAACGGGAAGTGCTGTCGCGGCTGGGTTTCGGTGAGCCAGACTGGCGCGACATGACCGCCGCGATGGCTGTGCTGTGTGGCTTGGCGCTGTTCATCGTCACGTTCTGGACGCTCTACCAGCGCCGCCGGGAGACGCCGGCGCAGCGCCTGTGGCACCGTTATTGCCGGCGTCTGGAACGTCTTGGATTCGAGCGCGCCCCTTGGGAAGGCCCGCTGGCACTGGCCGAACGGCTGGCGCAACAGCAACCGGAATTGGGCGCGCTGACTTACGAAGCCGCTGGTCATTATGCCGGCATGCACTACGGAAGCGACGGCACCCGCCGGCTGATCGCCTTGAGAAATTGTGTGCATCGCCTCGAAAAGTGGCCCGCACCATGAAACGGAGAAATACGAATTGAACATGCAACCCGGCTGCCTCGCCCTCTGTCTGATTGTTGCTTTCTTGCCAGTCGCAGCGCAGGCGGCCAAACCCCAACAACCCCCTTTCAGTACCGTTTCGGAAGTCCGTGGCTTTATTGCTGAAATGCAGGCGCATCATGGCTTTGAAGGTTCCGAACTGATGCGGCAATTTGCCTTGATTCGCCCGAACGCCAGCGTGCTGAAGGCGATTCGCCCGGCGGCCGTACCCGAACAGCAACGCTCTTGGCCTCGCTATCGCGAACGTTTTGTCAATGAACGTCGCATTGTGCACGGACTGCGTTTCTGGCAGCGAAATGAAGCCGAACTGGCCCGTGCCGAAGCCACTTATGGCGTGCCACGCGAAATTATCGTTGCCATCATTGGCGTCGAAACCGAATACGGCCGCGACATGGGAAAATTTGGCGCCATGGAGGCTCTGGCGACCCTGGCTTTCAACTACCCGCCGCGTGCGCCATTTTTCCGCAGCGAATTGGAACAGCTCCTGTTGCTGGCCAGGGAAAACGGTAATAGCCCGCTGGATTACAAGGGATCGTATGCCGGCGCGATCGGCATCCCGCAGTTCATGCCCAGCAGCCAGCGCCGCTATGCCGTCGATTTCGATGGCGACACACGCATTGACCTGCGCCAGAGCACCACCGACGCCATCGGCAGCGTTGCTCGCTTCCTCCAACTCCATGGCTGGCAGCCAGGCGGCCCCGTCGCATTGCCCGCTGTCGCACCGGACCCGGCCGCTCCCCTCACCGCCGGCACCAAACCCACGGCCCCGCTCAGCGACCTGCTGGCTTCCGGTGTCAGCGTGATCGGAGATACCGAATCACTGTCCAACTTGCCGGCCACACTGGTCGACCTTGTCGCCCCTGACCGGCCAACGGAATACTGGGTCGGCTTCGACAACTTCTATGTCATTACCCGCTACAACCGCTCCAGTTTCTA
>CAYUYI010000144.1:0-1518 GCA_964448995.1 uncultured Propionivibrio sp.
CCGAGTTCGACGAGTTCATGGAAGGTCTTTGAGTTGGCAACGATTTGCGCGACCGACTGGATCGTCCGGTCGATCGATGCCTGATCCCATCGCTCGAATTCGCGCTGCGCCTTGTCGGCACGCGCAAAGGCCTCTTCCATTTCCTCAATCTGTTCTGGCGTGCATTTGAGTTCCGCGTAGCGTTCCGCCATGTCGTTCTGTCTGCTCATTTCCTATCCTTGTTGAATTGAGTTCAGCTATCGTCAAGTCATTTCACTGCTTGGTACCTGGGGTGGTGCACGATAATCGCGCAGGTAGCGGCGTTCGATTAGTAAAGGCACTCTAGACAACGGTTATTCCATAGTCCATGCAATAAATTCAATATCCAATATTGCGAAACAAAATAATCAGGGGGTCGACGGCATCACGTGAACGGATCTAAGCGGTAGAGACTGCGTGGATGCAGTCACTCGCTCGCGATTCGGTTTTTTCTGATGGCGATCCTGATCGGACGGGTCGAGATGAATGTTCGCGGGGTGGGGCTGCGACTCCAATTTCCCCGAAATTGAACAAAAATTTCATAATCACAGGTTGCTTATATGATTTATGAAATAATTAAAGCGTATGACTATTGCGGAATATCATGATGAAACGAGAGTCTGATTCCCCGTCTCCGCTGCTGGATGCCAATCTGCTCCAACTCTTTGTGGTGTTATACGATACCCACGGAGTGACGCGGGCAGCCGAGCAACTGAACATGGCGCAGCCTACGATCAGCATCTGGCTGAGTCGTCTGCGAAAGCAGCTCAACGATCCGTTGTTCGTGCGTACCCCGGCCGGCATGCAGCCCACACCGGTCGCCGAGGCGCTGATTGGAACGGCGCGCGAGGCGCTGAGTTCGTTGCGACGCATCTCGCATTGGGATGCGCAGTTCGATCCGGCCACCGCGGAACGTCGATTCTGCATTTGTATGTCGGATGTGGCGAACATCACGCTTTTGCCGCAAATCCAAGCGCATACCCGGATTGCGGCACCACACATTACCCTGAAGGCCTTGCGTATCGACAAGCAGACGGCGCAATTTCTGGAAAACGGTGAGGCGGATCTGGCGATCGGGCTCTTGCCGGAGCTTGGCAAGGGCTTCTATCAGCAAAGTTTTTTTTCCCAGGACTGGATTTGTCTGGTCGGCCCTCAGCATCCTCGCATCCGGGATGAAATGAGCCTCGCGAGTTTTGAACGCGAAGCTCATATTGATGTTGTGCCGGGAACCGGGCATCGATTATTGAGCGCGGCGGTGGAGAGCAAGGGCATTCAGCGGCGAGTGGTGCTCCAGTTGCCGGGCTATCTCGGATTGAGCGTGATCATACGCACGACGGATCTGTTGGCGACCCTGCCTCGGCAAATGGGGGAAACGCTCGCCAAAATCGGTGGCCTTAAGGTGCTCCCTTGTCCGTTCTTCATTCCGTCATTCACGGTCAAGCAGCACTGGCACGCGCGCGTGCATCACGACCCGGCTAATCGTTGGTTGCGTGGCGTTTG
>CAYUYI010000144.1:1618-5836 GCA_964448995.1 uncultured Propionivibrio sp.
GGGTTCGGCGAATTCTTCATGATCGCCAGCGCTCTCAAATCGCCATTCTTGATGTATTGAACCGCAGCGCCAACAGCCAAGCCGCTGACATCCAGTTGTTTACCCAGCAGCGCGGTGATCAGCGGACCATCGCCATCGTACGCCACCGAATTGAAGTTGACGCCTTCGTATTTCTTCAGAAGCATCGAGGTGACCCAAGGCTGCCCGCCGACACCACTGATGCCGACCGACATTTTGCCGGGGTTCGCCTTCGCCGCTTTGATCAGATCGTCATATGACTTCAGCGGCGAGTCCTTCGGAACGACGATGACCGTGGATCCCTGGACCGAAAGAACGACCGGTTCAAAATCATCGTAGCTGAGGGGAGACAGTCCGAGCACTTGGTAAAGCTGGGGGTTTTCCGCATGGAACATCAAGGTGTAGCCATCCGCTTTCGCCGAAGCGACCGCTTGAGCGGCGATGGCGCCGGTGGCACCCGTCCTGTTGGCCAGGACGACGGAGGTTCCCAGGATTTTTTCAGCAATCGGTGTCATTAACCGCGATACGGTGTCTGTCCCGCCACCGGCGCCCCAGGCAATGACGCCGTTGATGGGACGTTCCGGGTAGTCAGCCGCACTGACGGCGCCGCACGCGACCAGCCCCGCGACCAACAGCAATTTTGACCATTTGACGACTTTCATGCGTTTCTCCTTTGAAAAAGACTGCGATATCAACCGTTCAACCGGCAATGACCGCACTCGTGAAGTCCAACCTCCTTGCCAACCACTCTTCACCCATTTCCATGTCATGGAAATTCTTTAACGAACCTGTCCGACCATCAATGCTCTGAGATATCGAGCTGATTCCTTGCCGCCATGAAGCCGCTCGATCTGTTTGGCGATCAATACATCTGGCCCCAGTTCACAGGCCTCAATGTCCTCTCTCACACTGTCGAGCACCTGTTTCGCCCGATCTGACGTGACCTGTTCAAGGAAGACTTGCGGCCATGTTTCGACCACGGCCCGATAATAGTCTTTCCGCTCGGCAAGGAACTGTTCTGCTGTTTCTTCGGAGAACATGGTTTGACCGAGTTGAAGGCAGGGCCGCCCCGCATCAAAAGGGCGGCCGTCCGCCGCTGATGACTGAAGTTCGGTCTCGGCGAGTTTTGCATAGTCGATCATCGTCCGATGATGTACACGGCGCCAGGGCTGCGTGCTGTACGCGCGGAAACGAATCGACATGTGGATTCCGACCAGCAGGAACGGCACATACATAATCCATTTGGTCCAGCCTTCAAGTACGTTGATGGCAATACCGCAGGCAACGAAGGTTGCGATGATGGCCCAGCCAAAACCGAGATACCAATCGATCCGCATCTCAATTCACCGATCTTCCCCGGATTTTTTCCTTGAGCCATCCCACGGCGCGGGGATTGGAAACCACCGCGGTAACGAGCATCAGCGCGAGAAGAATCAGGGGAATCGTGTTGGAAACCATCGAGCCGAAAAAGCTGAATACGCTGCCGTGCTCAAGCTGGACACCGCGCCGGAAGTTGCTTTCGATGATCGGACTGAGAATGACGCCCAAGACCAGCGGTGCTACCGGATAGGCATAGCGCTTCATGAAATACCCCAGAATGCCGAATCCAATCATCCAGTAGATGTCCGTAATGCTGTTCTGTATCGAATATCCGCCAACAAAGGTGAGTACGATGATGATCGGAATGATGATCGGCTTTGGAATTTCGACAATCTTGCTGAACAGGCGGATACCGGTCATGCCGCAAATATAGAGAAACACGTTGGCCAAAACGAGCGAACCGACGACGAACCAGAAAAATTCGGGCTGCTCCCGCATCAGCATGGGGCCGGGCCGCAGTCCGTGGATAATCAGGGCGCCGATCAGTACGGCGGTGACGGAATCGCCGGGAATGCCCAGGGTCATCATCGGCACGAAGGCGCCGCCGATGGCTGCATTGCAAGCCGCCTCGGGGGCGATGAGTCCTTGATAGGCACCATGGCCGAAAGGCTTAGGATAGGGATTCTTGACGGTGCGCTTGGCGTGGTCATACGCCATCAGTGCGGCGATATCGCCCCCGGTGCCGGGTAACGCGCCGATGATCACGCCGATGGTGGACGCCCGAACGGTCAGCCACATGTTGTCCCAAATCACGTCCCACTTTGGCGTAATCCGCGTGATTTGTTGCTTGACTGGCACGGTCTTGGTCTGCAACTGAACGAGCGCTTCCGAAATGCCGAACGTGCCGATCATGATCACCACGAAGTGAATTCCGCCCAGCAGGGCCAACGAATCAAAGTTCATCCGGCCTTGCCCGGTTTCCGGGTCCATGCCGATCAGGCCCAGAAGAATCCCGATGAAAGCCGTCACCAGCGCCTTCAGCATGTTTCCTTCGGACAAGCTTCCCACCAGAAACAACCCCATGAACGCCAGTAGAAAATAGTCACGTGGCATGAACAGCAGGGCCAGGTTGGCGATGATCGGCGCAAACAGCGCCAGGACGATGATCCCGAAGAAATCGCCAATCACCGACTGTGTCGTGCTGAGTCCCATGGCTTCGCCGGCTAGCCCCAGCTTGGCGAGCGGATACCCATCAAACGCCGACGCGACGGCTGCTGGTGCGCCCGGGATGTTCAACAGGATGCCCGAGCGTGCGCCGCCATAGACGCCGCCGGTATAGATGCCGACCATGATCGCCAGCGCCGGCAGCACATCCCACGTGAATGTGAACGATATCAGCAGGGATACGGCCATCGTCACCGAAAGTCCGGGAATGGCGCCCACATACAAACCGACAAAAGTGCCGACTCCGATCCACCAGATCAGGCTCAAACTCACGAATGGCTGCAAGAACCCTTCTAATCCCGCATACATGCTTCGTCTCCTTTGCGCCCGGTCAGGGAAGAACGACCTGGAACAAGGTCGAGAAAATGAAATAGAGCCCTGCCACCGTGGCCGCCGACACCATGATCTTGAGCTTCAGGTGTTTCCGTTCAAGCAAATACATGCTCGATACCAAAAACAGGAACGTCGAGGGAATGAAGGTGAGCAACTCCAGCACGAATCCGTAAATCGTCAATGTGATCAGCAAAATGACGACTTCTCGATCGAACAGATGTTCCAGCAAATCGTGGAACGACCCCTCTTTGTAACCGGCGAAAAAAAACTGTATTGCCAGGCCGAGTACCATCAGTACCAGCAGGCCGCCAACCAACTGTGGAATGCTGCCCGGTCCTGCGCTCACGCCTTGCGCCAGGCCTTCGCTTCGCAATGAGTCGAGGAATAGCGCAAGGCAGATGGCGAACAGCAACGCCAGCATCTTGAATTCGCCGGGGGGGCGCTGTTCCTGAATTTCCTGCGATGGAGGAAGTTGGGAATCGCGTTGTTGCTCTTCGCTCTCATTGACTTGATCGACCATTCTGCCCCCTCGTTCTAAATAACAGAAATAACACCGGCACACATCTCATCACACAATCGTACGGCCTGGGCTAAGCGCCGACCGACGCGACGGCTGCCCGCAGTCCAGGCAAATAGCTGTCGGCGCCGAAGCCGCAAATCTGGCCTTTGATGATCGGCACAGTCAGAATGGCAAGCGCATCGCGCAATCCGTCGCTGTAATGAGTCCATGTGCCGGCACTGATCATCACGGCATCGACCTTGTCATGAAAGGCTTGGTGGATGCGTTCGACCATTTCTCCTTCGCCGTTGGTCTGAAAACACTCGGACTCGATGCCCGTTCCCGCGCCAAGGTCTGCAGCATGTTGTCGATGTCAGCGAGCGTGGTTGTTGCATATTGCTTTGGATCGCGCTTGCCAAACATATTAAGGTTAATGCCGTTCAGGACCAAAACTTTTTTCATTTGGATTGGTTTCCGGATAGAAGCGTTCACTCAACTCAATCGGCGATTTTTGCCACAGACCGAAGTTCATCCGGTGTCGTCGTACCGAAGCCGAAGAATTCGGGATAGACCGGGATCATTTCGAATGGCATTTCGGTGCCAAACATATAGCGACAGTTGCATCAATGCTCTCGTGCGCGCACCACGGGTTGTCGAGATACGGCGCTTTGAACCTTTCTGTCGGATCGCCGAGTATCGGCAACAGAATGGTCGTTCCGCTAATCATGCGATCCCCAGCGTCTTCAGGTTGGCGCCGACATAAGACCGCGCTGACTCGAGGCATCGGGTGGCATGTTCGGCGAAGCCGAATTCTTTGGCTCTGG
>CAYUYI010000145.1:0-1873 GCA_964448995.1 uncultured Propionivibrio sp.
ACCTGATGATTACAAATCAACTGCACGACCTTCATGCTACGGGGGCTAACCTGCCGGACAGGACGCGGATTATAGCCCAACATCGGCGCCCCTGCACTCCAAGACAGGCGTAGAATCTGGCGCTTACATGCAACCGTCCGCAGGTCTGACAGGCCTTTTCTCCCATGTCGACGCCCAAACCCACGACACCCGCCGAAACTGCCCGCGAAACGCTCAAATTGTTGATGACGCGCCGAATGGCGCCATCGCCTGACAATTACCGGACGATCTACAACGAAATCGCCGGCATTAATGACAAAGCCGCCGAAGTCTTTCCCGAAAAGGAACTGCGCGCGCTGATTGGCGCGCTGCCGAAAGAAGTTCCGTTGCAGCAACGCCTCGCCCGCGAGCTTGACCAGGCGCTCAAGGACCAGCACTGGGAAAATTATAAAAAGACGCTTGTCGACTTCATCACCGAGCACAGTACCGACGCTGATCTCGGCTGGGGCGAACTGATCGCCGAACTGATCCGGCAATGGGACGCCAAACAGTCGAGCCTCACGCCGGCACGCAAGCGCGAAGCGCTCGAACACGTTCTCGCCAGTGCCTCAAAGAACAGCGAAATTCTTTTTGAGCGCCTGCAGCGTTTGGTCAAGTCTTGGGCATCGAATCGGGTTGAGACCGGTGAAAACAGCCTGGTCGATGGCGAAATCACGCCGCTGGCGCTGGCCGAAGCCGGTGCCGCTGCGACCACGAACGCACCGCCCTCAGTCGCCATCAGCCGTGCCAGCGAAATGTTGCCGGAATTGCGCGACGCTTTTGCCTTCGCCATGGAATCCACCGTCGTCAGCCAGCTGGCGGACGACCCTGAACTCGCGGCGGAAGCGCGCAACCTGGTGACCATGATCCGCGGCGCAACCAGCCTGCAAGCCACGCAAGACCTGCTTGCCGCCATCAAGCGTTTTGCCTATCGACTCGAGTTCCTGGCGGAAGACCGCGAAGAACTGCGCGCCGGCTTGCTCAAGCTGTTGCAACTGATGATCGACAACGTCAGCGAACTGGTTGTCGACGACCGCTGGCTCAACGGCCAGATTGCCATGGTGCGCGAGATCGTTGCGCGGCCCGTCAACATCCGGGCAATCAACGAAGCGGAAAGCCGTCTGAAAGAGGTCATTTTCAAACAGAGCCAACTCAAGCACAGTCTGGTCGAAGCCAAGGAGGCGCTCAAGCAAATGCTGGCGGGATTCGTCGACCACCTCGCCGAGTTCGCGGACTCGACGTCCGACTACCACGACAAGATGGAAAAGTGCGTGGAAAAAATCAGCAAGGCCGACGACATCACCCAACTGGAAAATGTGCTCGCCGAAGTCATCAGCGCCACGCGCATCATCCAGCTCAACGCCCAGCGTTCGCGCGACGATCTGCGCACAACCCGGCAAAAGGTCGAAGCCGCCGAACAGCGCATCAACGAATTGCAGGACGAACTCGACAAAGCCAGCACGCTCGTGCGTCACGATCAACTGACCGGCGTGCTGAACCGGCGCGGCCTGGAAGAAGCGTTCGACAACGAATTCTCGCGTTCGCAGCGGCGCAAATCGCCGCTCTGCGTTGCCTTGCTGGATATCGACAACTTCAAGAAACTCAACGACACCCTGGGACACGAAGCCGGCGACGCCGCGCTGATCCACCTGGCGACCACCATCCGCGAAACCCTGCGTCCGCAGGACACCATCGCCCGCTTCGGCGGCGAGGAATTCATCATCATCCTGCCGGACACCGCCATCCCCGACGCCCACAAAGCCCTCGTCCGCCTGCAGCGCGAACTGACCAAGCGTTTTTTCCTGCACGACAACGAAAAAGTGCTGATCACCTTCAGCGCCGGCGTGACCGACTT
>CAYUYI010000145.1:1973-5820 GCA_964448995.1 uncultured Propionivibrio sp.
CGATGGCGGCAAACGCATGATTTACGCTGCTGCCGCGGGGAAGGATAATGCCGGGTCGAACAACATCCGCCGTGACCCCTATGCCCAAACGCATCACCCCACCGATCACCCTGCCGGAATACGAACGGCTGTTTCGTACCCTCCACGCCGTGGCGCTCAGCGAAAGGAACGACCCGGCCAAGGACAGCCTGTTCTTTGCCGTTGCGGGCGCGTACCTGCTCAAGCGCCATCACAAGCAGGCGTCGGCGTGCCCGGTCGCCGGGAGCGCACGCTATCACTTGCCGGCACCGATCGATTTTTCGATGGTCTTCGGCACCGTGCAGAACGACACCTTGGCCGCCGACGCGGATCACTTCCACTGCTGGATCGAAGCCGACGGATGGATCATCGACTTGATGGCGCCGCTATTCGATGAAATGGCGCCGGCGGATCGCAAAGGGCCGGCGATTCCCCGTTTCATGTTCCAGAAGCCGGCCATGGCGGAAGCGAAGGCCGCCCCCCTGGAAACGCCGGGCGCTTATGCGCACATGCCCAATAACCGGCTGACCACGGATTTGATCAACGACTTCACCAAGAATCCGGCCTATTTCGATCTCGTTCGCGTCTGTGACCAATGGTATGCACGGCCGCCCAAAAAAATGGCTTCGAGCATCGGGATTTCCGATCACACGGGAACCACGAAGACGGTCACCCTGTCACCGGTTCGGCTCGTGGGGGCCTGGTAGCGGGAGGAAGAAGGGCCAGTCGCCGCCATGCCGGCTTTTCCGATTTCGCTACCGCCGCACTCGCCCCCAAGAAGACCTCCGGAAGAACAGAAAGCGAACTATCCACTCGATAGGCAATATCAGTCAGCGGGAAACATTGGCCTTCTCGCACAACGCTCGGTTATGCCACGTTGCCTTTGCGACTGCTATATAGCTATCGTGGTCGCAAGGTGGCAAATTGAGATCATTCTCGTTCGAAGACGCGGCTGCAATCGTAGTTGCAAGAGTCTCAAGGCAAGCCGTCGGCTTGCCATCATGGAGTTGCGCTATTGCCAAGTCGTTTCTAAGCCTATCGATCTCGACCCAATTTATAAATTCGCCACATTCCTCCAGCAAGCGCGAAGCTTTGTCACTTGCTTCCCGGAATTTGCGCAATCGATACTCTCTTAAGAATTGGTTACGTCGGGCCCGTTGGTTATTGGCTGAGCAACTGGTGGGCACTGTCTTGTAGATGCCGTCAAACCTAGCACGCGCTCCGCAGAAGCTGCGACATTCTTCAACTGTAACCGCTGACACATTAATGACACCATCGTCCTGTCGAAACGAAACCTTACACTTTGGACTATTCCTTTCAACGATCCAATCAGCGTATCCCTCGTATCCTGTTGTTCCACGGAGAACCCCCGCCAAAGAACAAGTGTGGCAATTACTACCAACGCTCTCTATCTCAAAACGAGCTTCCGCGTGATCAAATCGAGCTTCCGCACGCGAATTCTTTCTGATGACAACGGTGCCACGGCTTCCAGCCGATACATAGCGCCCCGGCGAAATCGTACTGGCTGCAATCTCGCCAGCGAGAGAAATAGTAGGAATGAGCAACGCGACCGCCACCCAGAAATGAGCGTGCTTCATGTAATGATTTCTCGTTTGCTAAGTTTGGTCCAAACAAGCTGTTGGTCAGATTGAAAAATTGCTTCGACATTAGGCCAAGGTCCGCTTCTGGCCGACCTCCGCCGCATCCTGCCCGATGACAACCGGATGGTCAACCCGCCAACTCGATCCCTTGGAGAGGCGCATGCTGATTGCCTCTCCGCGTTGCATAGGCTGTAGACCGCCATTCCATGCGCCTCTCCGGCCGGTCTACTTTTTGCGTTTTCCCTTGAGCGAGCGCACCTCGAAACTGACCGTCTCGACCTCGCGCCCGCCGGCATCGACCAGCGCCAGCCGGTGTTTTCCCGGCATCGGCCGCCAGAGGACTTCACGCCCGGCAGCGCCGAGCGGTGCGCCATCGACCCGCCAGTGCCAAGCGGGATCGGCGGCACCGGAAAGTTGCAGGGCAATCTTCTGACGTTCCGGCGGGATGTCCGGATCGAGCGCGATGATCGTGCCTTGGCCGGGATAGGCGATGTGCGCCAGCGCCCGCGGTTCGGCGAGGCGCACCACCGGTAGTTCGGTCCCGGCAAGAAACCATTCCTGCCGCGGCGGCTCGCTAATTCTGCCGGCCGGCTCGAAGCGGATGGCCAGCGCCTTGACGCCCGGCGGCGGCACGGGCGCGGCGTTCTTGCGCCCGCGATGCAGCCAGTCCATCACCTCGCGCCAGACGGGCGCCGCGCCAGAGACGCCGGACACATCATGCATCGCCGCCCCCGCCGCGTTGCCGACCCAGACCGCCACCGTGTAGCGGGTGGAATAGCCGACACACCAGTTGTCGCGCATGTCCTTGCTGGTGCCGGTCTTGGCTGCGCTCCAGTAGGGCGTCGCCAGCCAGGATTCGAGCCCGAAGGTGCCGACCCGCGCCGCCTTGTCGCTGAGAATATCGGACACAATGAAGGCCGGCGCGGCCGGCGACACGCGTCTCGCCTCGCCATCGAACACGCCCAGGCAGCCGCCGTCGCGGCACGGCGCGGCCGTTTTTGCGACGCGCAGCGGCGACCACACGCCGCCGTTGGCCAGGGTGCGATAGGCGTTAGCCAGCATCAGCGGCGAAACGTCGGCCGAGCCGAGCGCAAGGCTGTAACCGTAATAATCCCCATCTTCCGTCAGACTCTTGAGGCCCAAAGCCACCAGCCGGTCGCGAAAATCCGGCGCACCGAGCCGCACCAGCGTGCGCACTGCCGGCACGTTGAGCGAGCCGCCGAGCGCGGCACGCACGCTGACCCAGCCGCGGTAGTCCGAACTGTAGTTCTGCGGCACATAGAGGCCGCCCCCCGTGGTGATGGCCAGCGGCGAATCGTCGAGCAACGAGGCCGCCGTCAGACTCCGGCGCTCGAAGGCCAGTGCGTAGAGAAAGGGCTTGAGCGTCGAGCCAGCTTGGCGCAACGCGGTCACACCGTCAACCTCGGGCGCGGCCGACAGGACGCCGCTGGAACCGACCCAGGCCAGTACCTCGCCGGCGGCATTGTCGAGCACCAGCACCGCGCCGTCTTCGGCATTCTGACGGACGATCTCGCGCAGATGCCGCTGCAAGGCATCGCGGGCAAAGCGCTGAAGATCGGCATCCAGCGTGCTGCGCAAGCGTTCGCCGGGCTGCTTGAGCAGCTTTTGCGCCAGATGTGGCGCGAGGCCCGGCGACTGCTCCGCACCGAGCCAGCCGCCCTCGACGTCGCGCAGGCCGCCGGCCAGCGCCAGTCGCGCTAACCCTTCCAGCCCGCCGCAATCGGGGGCCGCGCTTTTCTGCATCTGCGCCGTCACCTGCCAGACGCCGCAGGCACGCTGCGCCACCACCTGCGGCGAAGCGCCCGGCGCCCGCAGCAGGGCCGCTGCCAGCGCCGCTTCGCGCGCATCCAGCCCGTCCGGCCACTTGCCGAACAGACCGCGGCTCATTGCCGCCACACCGACCAGCTCGCCGCGAAAGCTGGCGAGGTTCAGGTAGGCCTCGAGAATCTCGTCTTTCTTCCAGCGCTGTTCCAGCCACAGTGCCCCGGCCGCCTGCGAGAGTTTCTGCGGCACGCTGCGCCGGCCTTTGCGCCGGGCATTTTCGTCGGCGAACTCGTCGAGCAGGCCGACGAGCTGCATGGTGAGCGTGCTGGCACCGCGCGTTTTGGTACTCCACAGATTGCGCCAGACACTGACCGCCGCCGCGCCCCAGTCGACGCCGGCATGTTCGTAGAAACGCCGGTCTTCCGAAGCCAGCAAGGCACGCA
>CAYUYI010000146.1:0-5810 GCA_964448995.1 uncultured Propionivibrio sp.
GTCATCCGCGCATAAAACTCGCTGAGTTCAATCAATTCCACCGGATCGATGCGCGGCGCCTTGGGCAGCAGACGCGCCCGCAATTCGGGATCAAGCGTGTGTAACGACATGGCCAGCGCCGGCTTCACCCGGCCCAGCGGCAAGCGCTCGAAGACGCGCCGATCACCAACGGTCGAGAACACCAGATTTTTGTGTCCGATCGCCCCCTCGTTTCCAAGCAGGTCAATCGCCTCAAGCACATTGTCGAGGTTGTGCGCCGGTTCCCCCATGCCCATGAACACCACCTTCTTCACCGGACGCCGCAATCGCGCCAGCACCACCTGCGCAACGATTTCGGCGCTGCCCAGTTGCCGCAACAAGCCACTCTTTCCGGTCATGCAGAACAGGCAACCGACGGCACAGCCGACCTGCGTCGACACGCAAACACCATCACGCGGCAACAACACGCTCTCGACCATCTGTCCATCGGACAGGCCGACCAGCAGACGCGCCGAGCCATCCTCTCCCGGATGCACGGAGTGCTCTCGAGCCAGTTGCTGAAGTTCGGTGGTCAAACCTGGCAAGGCGCTGCGTAGCGACAGGGGAAGGCTGTCCTGAGGACGGCTCTTGCGCGCACCGGCATCAAGCGGACGTGCTTGAACCCAAGCACGCAAGATACGCTGCTCGTGACAGGGTTTGGCGCCAAGTGAACGCAGACGCTGGCGAAGGGTTTCGATTTGCACGGGAAACGAATGCTACACCAACTCGGTACCACGTCCTTCCTCGACAAATCCGGCATTGTCAGAGACAATTTGTCTGCCCGTCTTCCCGACCTCAACGAACCCAACCCCGCCGACGCCACCTCTCGCCGTGAGGACTCTCCCCTTTTTCCGACTGCGCTCGCTCAAGGCCCGCATCCTGATTGCGGCGCTGCTCATCATTCTGCTGGGCATGTGGTCGCTATCGTATTTCGCCAGTCGCATGCTGCGTGAAGACATGGAGCACGTGCTTGGCGACCAGCAGTTGTCGACTGTCACGCTCATCGCCGCGCAAATCGACGAAGAGATCAAATCGCGGGCCCGCGCACTGTTCCTGAGCAATATTCTGGCCGCCCAGGCGATCGCGCAAGGCCCGGCCCAGGCCCAGAATTTTGTCGATGGGCGCATCAATCTCCATGCCTTGTTCAACGGGGGCATTCTGATCGTCGACGCCACGGGCCGGTTGCTTGCTGACAGTACTTTTCCGACCGAACGACCGGCCGCCCTCCTCGCACAAAATGACGCCATCGCCACAACCCTCAGGGAAGGCACAAGCGCGATCAGCCGTCCGTTGCCGGGCCGAACCCCGAAGGCGGCCAGTCTGACCATCAGCACGCCCATTTTTAGCGAGCACAACGAAATTCTTGGTGCTCTGGTGGGCATCACCGACATCGAGCGGGCCAGCTTCCTTGACCCGATTGCACGAAACCGTTACGGCAAGACCGGTTTGTACCTGCTGGTCTCCCCAAGCCATCGATTGATCATCACCAGCACCGATCGGCATCGCGTGATGGAAATTGTCCCGACCTTCGGAAAAGAGATTGATACGGCAACCAATACCTTCTTTTCGGGAACGGAGGGTTCGACGGTTCATCACGATCTGGCCGGGATCGAAGTGCTGGCCTCGGCCAAGGCCATTCCTTCGGCGAACTGGATGGTCATCGCCGATCTGCCGACGGCCGAAGCCTTTGAGCCCATCCAGGACATGCAACGGCGCATGTGGCTGGTCACCGGATTGCTTAGCCTGGCCATCATCACGCTGATCAGCTGGATCCTGAAAAGGCAGTTGGCGCCGCTGGAAAGCGCGGCGCAACACCTGGCAGCGCTACCGGATGATGGCCTGCCAAGCCACGCGCTCCCCGTCGCCGACGATGACGAAGTCGGCCAGTTGATCGCTCGCTTCAATCGCGTCCTCAGCGCCTTTCGACTTCGAGAAGCGGCCCTACGGGAAAGCGAGGAACGCTTCCGCGTCCTGCACGACGCCTCTTTCGGGGGCATTGCCATCCACGATCGCGGCATCATCCTGGACTGCAATCAGGGACTCGCCGATCTGACCGGTTATGAAAAAAACGAACTGATTGGCATGGATGTATTCCTGCTGATCGCCCCGGAATGGCGGAAAGAAGTCCGCGATCTTGCGCTTTCCGGAAACGAACAATTGACCGAGACCATCGGACTGCGCAAGGACGGATCACGGTACCACCTCAGCCGTGTCGGCAAGAACATCCATTTCCGTGGCCAACCGCTCCGGGTCACCGAGTTGCGCGATATCAGCGAACGCAAACAGGCCGAGAACGCGTTGCGACAGAACGAGGAAAGCTTCCGCAATTTCTTCGAGAAAAATACGTCGATCATGGTGCTGACCAATCCGTTCTCCGGCGAAATCATCGACGCCAATGAAACGGCATGCCGTTATTACGGGTATACCAAGGCACAAATGCTGAAGCTGAACATCAGCGCGATCAACATGCTGGACCCGAAACAGATCGCCGAGCAACGACTCAGAGCACTTCACAACGAATGCAATACCTTCTACTTCGTGCACCGATTGGCCTCCGGCGAACTTCGCGATATCGAAGCCCACATTTCGCCCATCGACGCGCACGACCACCCCGTGCTGTTCTCGATCATTCACGACGTTACCGAACGGAAACACGCCGAGGAAAAACTGCAATTGGCGGCCAGCGTCTTTTCCCACGCCCGTGAAGCCATTCTCATCACGCGTGCCGACGGCGTCATCATCGATGTGAATGATGCATTCACGCGCATTACCGGCTACACGCGCGAGGAAGTCGTCGGCCAGAACCCGCGAATGCTTGGCTCCGGCCGTCAAGGCCGCGAATTTTTCGTCGCGCTCTGGGACGCCCTGCGCCAGAAAGGCCACTGGTACGGTGAAATCTGGAATCGACGCAAGAACGGCGAAATCTTCGCGACGTTGCAGACAATCAGCACCGTCTTCGACGAGCGGAGAACGCCGCAGCACTATGTCGCACTCTTCTCGGACATCACCGCATTGAAGGAGCATGAGAAGCAACTTGAACACATCGCTCATTACGACGTCCTGACCACCCTGCCCAATCGTGTGTTGCTTGCGGACCGGATGAAGCAGGCCATGGCCCAGACCGAGCGGCGCAGACAATCGCTGGCCGTTGTGTATCTCGACCTCGACGGCTTCAAGTCGATCAATGATCGGCACGGACACGAAACCGGCGATCGCTTGCTGATTGCACTGGCGGAGCGCATGAAGCAATCGCTGCGCGAAGGCGATACGCTGGCACGACTTGGCGGCGACGAATTCATTGCCGTCCTGATGGATCTGGGCAGTCCGACGGAGACGATCCCGTTGTTGACCCGCTTGCTGCAAGCGGCGGCGGCGCCGATCGCCATCGCCAACGCCGAACTCCGTGTTTCAGCCAGCCTCGGCGTTACGTTCTACCCGCAAGCGGAAGACGTCGATGCCGATCAACTGCTGCGCCAGGCGGACCAGGCCATGTATCAAGCCAAGCTCGCCGGAAAAAATCGTTTCCATCTCTTCGATGCCGAACAGGATCGGAATGTTCGCGGCCACCATGAAAGCATCGAACATATCCGACGCGCCCTCGAGGCCCGAGAGTTTGTCCTGTATTACCAGCCGAAGGTCAATATGCGGACCGGCGTTGTGATCGGCGCCGAAGCGCTGATTCGCTGGTGCCATCCCGAACGAGGCTTGTTGGCACCCAGTGTTTTCCTGCCGGTCGTCGAGGATCATCCGCTGGCCATCGAGCTCGGCGAATGGGTCATCGAGCAGGCGCTCGACCAGATCGAATCGTGGCGAGTGTCCGGCATTTCGCTGCCCGTCAGCGTCAACGTCGGGGGCCGGCAATTGCTGCATGGCGATTTCGTCCAGCGGCTGCGCGATGCGCTGGCCCGACATCCTGAGGTGTTGCCGCACCAGCTGGAAATCGAAGTCCTGGAAACCAGCGCACTGGAAGATCTCGCACGCGTTTCGCAAATCATCGAAGACTGCCAGATGCTCGGCATCAGCTTCGCCCTGGACGATTTCGGCACCGGCTATTCCTCGCTCACCTATCTCAAGCGCCTGTCAGTTAACCAGCTCAAGATTGACCAAAGCTTCGTTCGCGACATGCTCGACGATCCTGACGATCTTTCCATCCTCGGCGGCGTGCTCAACATGGCCACCGCTTTCCGCCGCCAAGTGCTCGCCGAAGGCGTCGAGACGGTCGACCACGGCACGATGTTGCTGCAACTCGGCTGTGAGCTCGCCCAGGGTTATGGCATCGCCCGGCCGATGCCCGCCGCTGACCTGCCGGCCTGGATCGCAAACTGGCAGCCGGACAAGCGCTGGAGCACCATGAAACCGGCGAGCCGTGATGACCTGCCGCTTCTTTTTGCCGGCGTCGAGCACCGTGCGTGGATCATCGCCGTCGAAGATTTTCTTTGCGGGAAACGAAATACCCTGCCGTTGTCCCACCATCAATGCAGTTTCAGTGCTTGGCTCAGTGGCGAAGGTGCGGCTCCGCATCGCGACCAACCCGCATTCCAGGAAATTTTGCCGCTGCATCAGGATCTGCACCAATTGGCGAACCGGCTTTGTGGCGACCGGGCATCGCTTTCAGCCGACGTACAGCGCGCTGGAATTACCATCCTGCGCAGCCTGCGCAACGAGTTGACCGAGCAACTGCAAATTCTGATCGTTGACAGCCAACGCACGGCATCGGAACAAGAATTGTCGAATCCGGCAAGCGATCCACACTGAGCTTTTTTTCAGGAGACACCCCATGCGTATCGAACAAGACATCAAACTCGACTTCAAGGACGTGCTGATCCGCCCGAAGCGCTCCACACTCACATCACGTTCGGAAGTCGACATCTCTCGCGAATTCGTTTTCCTGCATTCGAAGAAGACCTACAGCGGCATTCCGATCATCGCTGCCAACATGGATGCCACCGGCACCTTTGAAATGGCGCGAGCGCTGGCCAAACACCGGCTGTCAGCGGCCCTGCACAAGCACTACAGCGATGCTGAGCTGCTCGCATTCTTTGCCGAGGCCCCTCAGGGTGGCACCACGTTCTATTCAATGGGCATCACCACGCCAGATTTCGAGAAATTTCGTCGTGTCATGGATCAAGCCAACGGCACCATTGAAAATGTCTGCGTCGACGTCGCCAACGGTTACACCAAGGCATTCATTCGCTTCATTCACAAGCTGCGCTCCGCTTACCCGACGATCACCATCATGGCCGGCAACGTCGTCACCGGCGAGATGACTGAGGAATTGATCCTCGATGGCGTAGACATCGTCAAGGTCGGCATCGGACCCGGCTCGGTGTGTACCACGCGCAAGATGGCCGGCGTAGGTTATCCGCAGCTTTCGGCCATCATCGAGTGCGCGGATGCCGCACACGGCCTGCGCGGCTTCATCTGCGCCGATGGTGGGTGCACATCGCCGGGCGACCTCTCCAAGGCGTTTGGCGCGGGGGCCGACTTCATCATGTTGGGCGGCATGCTGGCCGGGCATGATGAATGCGGGACCGATTTTGTCGACGTCGACGGCGTGCGAAAAATGCGGTTCTACGGGATGAGTTCGCGCGAAGCGATGAACAAGTATTCCGGCGGAGTCGCCGGCTACCGCGCATCGGAGGGCAAGGAAGTGCTGCTCGATTGCCGCGGCCCGGTCGAAAATACGCTGCAGGACATCCTCGGCGGCGTGCGTTCGGCCTGCACCTACGTCGGCGCCAACAAACTCAAGGAATTGTCGAAGCGCACGACCTTTGTCCGCGTGACACAACAAT
>CAYUYI010000147.1:0-5773 GCA_964448995.1 uncultured Propionivibrio sp.
CGGTTTCGTCGCCGGAAAGCCGCCATTGAAGTTTTGCTACCCGGATCCAGCCATTCGCAACTGAATACAGGCGAAGTGGAGCAGCCGCTCGAATGGCCGTTATTGAGAGAAGGTGACTGGCCGGTTGTGGTCGACCACTGACGAATCCTTCGTCATAACGTAGTGCTGGTCGTGCGATCTTGACATTGACATTGGAATGCGCGGTGACGATACTTTCGCCTGCTATCTTTTTGTCGTCGTCGGGATCGGTTGCCCGGTGCAGCCTTTTCTATCTGATCTGGAGTCGTCTTCATGCGCATCATCAAGCTTTTGTCAGTCTGCTTGTTCTCCATTTCCCTGTGCTGGGCCGCGGTGCCAACCAAGGACATTCCGAATGCCAAGGACCCCGCGGGGCTGCCGCGCTACGCCGGTTCGGTGATTTTTGGTTACCAGTACACCGATTTTGACGAATCAACGCTGCCCTTGGGTAAGGCGACCTTCAAGGAGCAACGTGGTTTCGAGAAAACCCTGCGTGCCGAGGGAAAACGTACGCGGGCCCTCTACCTTGCACCGGAAGGACGCTCATCGCTGGAAGTGATGCGCAACTACACCGATGCGCTGACCAAGGCCGGTTATAAGCCTCTATTTGAATGCGCGCGCGAGACCTGTGGCGTCGAGATGGAGGATGCGCTTTACGCCTCCAACAAGCAGAACAAGCTGTTGGGCAAGCAGATCACCGAGTACGCGTTCACGATGGGTGTGAGCGATCAGCGCCTGTTCGTTGCCGAGTTGAAACAGGGCGGCGCGTCGAGTTACGTGACGGTGTTTGCGGCAGCCTCCGGGAACGCTGCGGAGAACGACATCAAGAGTCGTGTGACCGTCTATGTCGAACAGATTCAGGCGGGCAAGATGGAAAACCGCATGGAGACGGTGAAATCGAGCGAAATCCAGCAGGCCATGAGTCGTGATGGCAAGGTCGCGATCTACGGCGTGCTGTTTGACACCGACAAGGCTGACATCAAACCCGAGTCCGCTCCCCAACTTGAGGAAATGGGCCGCTACCTGCAACAGAATCCCTCAGTCGCGGTGTATGTCGTCGGTCATACCGATAACCAGGGCAAACTCGACTACAACCTCAGCCTCTCGCAACGGCGAGCCGAGGCGGTGGTGACTGCACTTAGCACGACCTACAAAGTTGCGCGCACCCGCCTCGTCGGCAAGGGTGTCGCTAACCTTGCACCGGTGGCCAGCAATCAGTCAGACGGAGGTCGCGCCAAGAATCGCCGCGTGGAACTCGTGCTGCAATAGGCCGGCGCGGTTCCGAGGAAAGCTGCTTGGATCTCAAGCGGCTTTCTTGTTGCCGGACAGGGGGGCGGGTCGGAGCTTGCTTTAGCAGGCTGTTGAAAAACGGCGTCCGGAATATGCGTACGGTATAGTCACACCATCTTGTTCCAAGAGATGGAAGTCCGATGCGCAGAGCCGATGCAACCCAATCAGCGATCTTCAGCTATCGAACGCTGGAGCAACGGATACCGACATTGCACCCGCTGCGAAAGCTGCGGGAACTGGTTGATGACCTTCTGCTGACGTCGCACGACGATTTTGCAGCGCTATACGCGAAGACGGCGGCTTTGTGAAAGGCTGAATGACCGCAGAGGGTCGGTTTTCCCCGTTCGCGGAATCGATCTGCCCGTAGAAGCACGCACGTCAGGTCACCGGCGCGGGGTTGAACACCGCCAATGAATTGAACAGCCCCCACTGGTCGGCCCAGGTTTTCTTGCGCCCGCTGGCGACATCGAGAATCAATCGGAAAATTTCCCAGCCGACCTCGTCGATCGTTGCTTCGCCGGTGGCGATGGTGCCGGCGTCGATCTCCATCAGGTCATGCCAGCGAGCAGCGAGGTCGCGGCGGGTGGCCACCTTGATTACCGGCGCGGCCTCCAGTCCGTACGGTGTGCCGCGGCCGGTCGTGAACACCTGCAAGGTCATGCCCGAGGCCAATTGCTGCGTGCCGCAAACAAAATCGCTGGCCGGTGTCGCCGCGTAGATCAGGCCTTTCTGGTTCACCTTCTCACCCGGCGCCAGCACGCCGACAATGGCGCTGGTGCCAGACTTGGCGATCGAACCCATGGCCTTTTCGACGATGTTCGCCAGCCCGCCTTTCTTGTTGCCGGGCGTGGTATTGGCGGCGCGGTCCGTCTGTCCGAGCGAGAGGTAGTTGTCGTACCAGGCCATCTCGCGCAACAGCGCCTTGCCGACCTCCTCGGTGGCGCAGCGCGGCGTCAGCAAGTGGATCGCATCGCGCACTTCGGTCACTTCCGAGAACATCACCGTCGCCCCGGCGCGCACCAGCAGATCAGCGGCGTAGCCGACGGCCGGATTGGCGGTGACGCCGGAAAATGCGTCGCTGCCGCCGCACTGCAGGCCGACGATCAGGTCGGACGCCGGGCAGGTTTCGCGCTGACGCTGATTGAGACGGGCCAGATGCACGTCGGCCTGCTTGAGGATCGCCGCCACCATCGACTGGAAGCCGGTGAATTTCTCGTCCTGCAGGCAGACGACGTCGTCGCTGACGACTTTGATGGGAATGGTGCCCACGCCGCCTTCGTTGAGCAGACGATCCGGCGGCAGCTTCTCGCAACCGAGGCTGACGACCAGGACTTCGTTGCCGAAGTTGGGGTTGAGCGCGAGGTTGTGGATGGTGCGGATCGGCACGACAGCGGCCGGTGCGTTGATCGCCACGCCACAACCATAAATGTGGTTGAGTCCGACGACGCCGTCGACGTTCGGGTATTTGGGCAGCAGTTCGGCCTTGATGCGTTTGACAACGTAATCGACGACGCCGGCAACGCACTGCACGGTGGTGGTGATCGCCAGCAGGTTCTTGGTGCCGACCGTGCCGTCCGGGTTGCGATAGCCTTCGAAGGTATAGCCGTCGAGCGGCGGCAAGGCTGGCGGAACTTTGGTCGCCAGCGGCAGGGTTTCGAGCGGCGGCGCTTCGGGCAGGCGCACCAGCGATTCTTCGATCCACGCACCGCGCGGAATCGGTTTTTCGGCGTAGCCGATGACTTCGCCGTAGCGCAGGATCGCCGCGCCCTGGGCCAGATCGACCAACGCGACCTTGTGCCCCTGCGGCACGTGCTCGCGCAACGTCAGCCCGTCATCAAACACGGTACCGGTCGGCAGGCCGCCGGAATTCACCACGATGGCGACGTTATCCGTGTCATGGACCTTGATGTACAGCGGTTTGGCAGCTTGATCCGGCGTCGCGGGCGTCATGGTGTCGTCGTCCTTCATTCCACTTTGGGTGTTGCTGCAAGTCGTCAATCAGGCCCAATGCCAAAAACTGGCACCGGGAACCACAGGCGTATTGCGACCGGATCAGTCCAGCGTGATCTTGCCGACCTCGATGACGGTCTTCCACTTGGCCAGCTCGGACTGCAGGAAGCGGTTGAATTCCTCCGGCGACGATGCCGTCACCTCGAAGCCCGGATCGGTCAGTTTCTTCGCGGTTTCCGGATCCTTGAGCGCCGCCATCATCGCGCCATGGATCGCATTCTTCACTTCAGGCGGCAACCCTTTCGGCGCTGCCAGCGCTTGCCAGGACGTCACCACCATGTCCTTGTAGCCGAGTTCGACCATTGTCGGCACGTCGGGCAGCAGGGCCGCGCGCTTCTCGCTGGTCACCGCCAGTGCCTTCAATTTGCCGGCCTTGATATGGCCGATGACGTTGTTCAGGTTCTGGAACGAGACTTCGGCGTGGCCAGCCACCAGATCAGCAATCGCCGGACCGCCGCCCTTGTACGGCACGTGGATGCCGGTCGTGCCGGTGGACATCCAGAACAGCGCGGCCGTCAGGTGGTCGGAGGAGCCCGCCCCGGACGACGGGAAGGTCACTTTGTTCGGTTTCTGTTTCAGGTATTCAATCAGTTCCTTGACGTCCTTGGCCGGCACGTTCGGGTTGGTCACCAGCACGTTCGGCGATTTGACGGCCACGGTCAGCAGATCGAAATCCTTGGCCGGATCATAGGCGAGGTTCTTCTGCAGGAAAGGATTGGCCACCCACACGCCGATCGAGGCGCAGAGGATGGTGTAGCCGTCGGCCGCAGCGCGTTTGACCTGCGTTGCGCCGATGGCCCCGGTGGCGCCCGGCTTGTTTTCGACGACGACCGGCTGCCCCAGTTTTTCCGCCATCTTCGGCGTCATGATGCGCGCCAGCATGTCGGTCGAGCCCCCCGGCGGGAACGGCACGATGATCGTCACCGGCTTGTCCGGATAGGCGGCCTGCGCACCGGCTGCCACAAAAATCCCTGTCAGCAGGGCCAGTATGGTTTTTTTCATGCTATCGATCCTCCATTGTAAAAATAACGAATCACGCCATCTCTTTGTTGTGCCTACCGCCTTACAGCATTGCGAGCGGCGTTGCCCGCCGCGGCGGCGGGAACAACCGATCGAGTTCAGCCACCACATCGGCTTCCAGCGAAAACCGCAGCGCCGCAAAATTTTCTTCAAGGTGTTGACGCGTCGAGGTTTTGGGGATGGCGATGACGGCATCGCGCTGCAGCAGCCAGGCCAGCGCCACTTGTGCCGGGGTCATGCCCAGGCGACCGGCCAGTTCGCACAGGCCCGAATGGCGCAGCAGGCGCGCCTGTTCAATCGGCGAATACGCCATGACCGGAATCCGGCGCGTTTGGCACCAGGGCAGCAAATCCCATTCAATCCCGCGTCGCGTCAGGTTGTACAGCACCTGATCGACCGCCACGGCGGCGCCCCCCGGCGTGTCGACCCATTCCTGCAGGTCCTCGGTGTCGAGATTGCTCACCCCCCAGTGACGAATCTTGCCTTGCGCCTTGAGCGTCTCGAAAGCTTCGATGGTTTCCGCGAAGGGCTCGCTGCCACGCCAATGCAGCAGATACAGATCAAGACATTCGATCCCGAGTCGGCGCAGGCTGCGCTCGCAGGCCGCCTGCGCCGCCTTCCTGCCGGCATTGTGCGGATAGACCTTGCTGACGAGAAAGACTCGCTCGCGCCGCCCGCGGATCGCTTCGCCCACCAGTTTTTCCGATGCGCCCTCACCATACATCTCGGCGGTATCGATCAGCGCCATGCCCAAGTCGATGCCTTGCTGCAAGCTCGCGATTTCCTCGGCACGCGTCGCCGCGTCCTCGCCGATCATCCAGGTGCCCATCCCCAACGCGGGAACCGATTCTCCGCCGGGCAAGGTGACATGCTTCATCGGGTTCATCCTCCTTCGGAATCCGCGTCGCGATTTCTTCCGCTACTCCTTGAATGTCTCCTCGCGCTTCTGCTTGATCGATGGCAGCAACACCAGCACCATAGCCACCGTCGCGATCGCCAGCAGCGTCGCGCTGAGCGGCCGGGTGACGAACACCGAAAAGTCGCCGGAGGACATCAACAGGGCGCGCCGCAGGTATTCCTCCATCATCGGCCCGAGGATAAAGCCCAGCAACATCGGCGCCGGTTCGCACTCGAGCTTGCTGAAAATGTACCCGGCAAAGCCGAAGAAAGCCATCATGAACACGTCCCATTCGGTGTTGTTGATGCTGATCACGCCGATGGCGCAGAAGACGATGATCACCGGGAACATCAGGTGATAGGGCGCAGTGATCAGCTTCACCCACATCCCGATCATCGGCAGATTGAGCACGATCAGGAAGAAGTTGCCAATCCACATCGAGGCGACGAGCCCCCAGAACAGCGCCGGTTGCTCGGTCAACACGGCCGGGCCGGGCTGGATGCTGTGGATCATCATCGCGCCGATCATGATCGCCAT